>JAFGIQ010000272.1 GCA_016929575.1 candidate division FCPU426 bacterium | reverse complement strand
GCCAACGTCCGGACGGCCAAGATGACCGCCGGGGCGGGTCCGGCGGCCCGTAAGCAAAAAAAAGGCGTCCAAGATGCGCAGCTGCCGTCCGGCGTTTCTTTCCGTCAACCGCTGCCTGCTTCTGATTCCTCGCGGCCAGCCAACGCCTGGGTGCAACCCGTGGCCGTGTCTTCCGGCTATCCCGCGGCGCTTGCCGCCGGCCAAAAACAACGACGAGCCGTATTGCCGAGTGAGGCCGGTTCCCATCCGCTTTTATCCAGACAGACCGGGGAGTGGAGCGGGGATGAATGCAGGATCACACAACCTGAAAAACGCATCCTGCGCTCGGAGGAGGCACTGCAGCGATTGTGGACCCGGGCGGGGATTCATTTTGCACCGCCCCGAATCGACTGGCGGAAACAAATGCTGGGCGCCATCTTTTTGGGTAAGAAGACCGGACGCGGATATGAAATATTTTTGCAGGAATCCAACCTGCAGGAGGGGCAGCGGGTGGTCAAATACCAGGTCAATGCGCCGGAAAACCTCAACGGCGAAGATTCATCGCAGCCGTTCCTCATATTCATCCTGCCTTATACCGCACAGCCGGTGGTCTTTCAGGAGGAATGAAAGCCCCGGGCTGCGGTTGCATGCAACGGAAAATACATTAAAGGAGAGGGCCACGTGAACACGGAGACACTGGAACAATTAGCCCAGCGCATAGAAAAATTCGGGAGGTATCTTTGACATTACGGCCAAACAGGCCGCCATCCTCAAGTTGGAGGGTGAATTATCCGGGCCGGATGTCTGGAACGACCAGCAAAGGGCCAAAGGACTAAACACCGAACTGTCGCGTTGCCGGCGTGACGTGGAACTGTACCACCGCTTTATCAAGGAACTGGAAGAGCTGCAGGTGACCTCCGAGTTATGGCAGGAATCAAAAGACGGCGAACTGCAGGAGGAGTTGCATGCCGGTTTCCAGCGGCTGCTGCAACAAATTGAAGATTTTGAATTTCGTTTTATGTTTTCCGGCCCGAATGACCGCGATTCGGCCATTGTCTCCATCCACCCGGGGGCCGGGGGAACGGAATCACAGGATTGGGCCCAGATGCTGCTGCGGATGTATCTGCGCTGGGCTGAAAACAAGGGCTACCGCGTCGCTTTTTTAGACCACCAAGCCGGGGAAGAGGCGGGATTAAAGTCCGCCACGGTGGAGGTGGAAGGCGACTATGCTTTTGGCTATCTGCGCTCGGAAAAAGGCGTGCACCGGCTGGTGCGCATTTCCCCTTTCGACGCCAACAAACGCCGCCACACTTCTTTTGCTTCCGTGGATGTGGTGCCGGATATTGAAGACGAGATCGAGATTGTGATCAAGGATGAGGATATCCGGATTGATGTTTTTAGGGCCTCGGGCGCCGGCGGCCAGCACGTCAACAAAACAGAATCAGCGGTCCGCATCACGCATGCCCCCACCGGCATCGTCGTCCAATGCCAGGAAGACAGGTCGCAGATAAAAAACCGCGCCAATGCCATGAAGGTGCTCAAGGCCAGGCTTTATATGCGGGCCCAGGAGGAGAAGGCGGAAAAAAACAAACATCTCTACGGGGAAAAAAAAGACATCGCTTTTGGCAGCCAGATCCGTTCTTATGTTTTCCACCCCTACAACCTCATCAAGGACCATCGCACCGGGCATGAAGTGGGAGACGTGCAGCGCATCATGGACGGAGACCTTGATTCCTTCCTGGAAAGTTACCTCAAGCAGCAGATCAAGTCATGAAAAAAATCATTATCGGGTCCATGGTTATTTTCTGGTGGTTGGACGGCGGCCCGGCCGCTGTCTGCGTCCGGGCGGCGTCCGAAAACGATTTCTCCCGTCTGGTCGTCTATGATGTGCGGGGAATCATGCAGGATGAAACCGCCATCGTGCTGGAACAAAAGGGGCAGCAGGTAACCGTCTGGCTGAAAAATTATCTGGGCAAGCGTTCCGGCGAGGTTCCCGGCGAAGAATACCGGAGATGCTTTGACAACATGCTTGCCATCCGAGGATTCGCCTTGAAAAAAAAGTATCGCGGACGTCTGTTGCGGGTGCACGCGGCCAAAGGTATGATCACTTTGGCCTGGAAAGACGGGGAAGGAAAGCACGTGCGCAGCATCAAATACTTTGCGCCGGAGCACACCCTGGATGACTTTCGCTCCGCCTTCAACGATATTTGGGGGCTTTCCCGTTATGCCATTCTTTCCCTTGAATCGTTTGAGAGTCCGCGGGTGGAATTCCTGGAAGATGCGGTGTATTTTTTATCCGGATCCGGCTGGATGACCCAGGCGGAATTGCAAAAGACCGTGCAGTTTCACCGCCAGCGGGGCAACGGACACCGTCTGGCCGGGGCCATTTGGAGCGCCTTGGACGAAAAATATCCGCAAAGCAGCGAATTCAACCGCCGCAGTTATTTGGAGTACTGCATCAAAAAAGGCATGATCGCGTTAGGCGCGCCGGCCGCACAGTATCTGGAGGACACCTACGCTTCTTTGGCCGAGGAACAAAAAAGCCTGGCTGCCGAGATTATCGCCGGCATTAATAAAAGACAACTAAAAAGCGTCCATGAGTGATCCGGGAGGCCGGCGGCAACAAATCGATGGCGGAATTCCCCCGGAACATATTATAATACCTGCAGCCGGCAGTGCACGGGACTTGTGGAGGAGAACGGCATGATGAAGCAAAAGCAGGAGACCGTTATTATCATTCTGGGACTGGCTGCATTCCTGGTGGTTGTGGTCTTGGTTTTAATCGGCATCTCCAGGATGGCCGGCCAGGGCTATGTGGGCATGATCAAGGTGGAGGGCTTGATTCTGGAAGACCGCGCCATCATCAAACAATTGCATAAATTCGGCGACCAACCGGCAGTCAAAGCCATTGTGCTGCACATGAACACCCCCGGGGGCACCTTGGCCTCGGCCCAATCCATCAGCAAGGAAATCCAGCTCCTCCGGCGCCAGGGCAAGCCCGTGGTTGTGTCGATGGCGGAAGTATGCGCCTCCGCCGGCTATTATATCGCCTGCTCCACGGACAGAATTTTTGCCAATCCGGCCTCCATCACCGGGTCCCTGGGCGTCATTCTGCGCTATCCGGAGGCAGGAGGACTGATGCAAAAACTCGGATTGCGCATGGAGGTTGTCAAAAGCGGTGAATTCAAAGACATTGGGGACTTTGCCCGCAGACTCAATAAACCAGAGAAAAAAATACTGCAGGCCATGCTCGACGATCTTCATGAGCAATTTGTGGAGATGGTGCTCGATGCCCGGGGCGATAAAATTGCGCAAACCATGGCTGCGGCGCAAAAGATAAACCTTACCGACCTGCACCCCGAGGAGGTCAAGAAACATCTGGGCCGGCTGGCCGATGGCCGGGTTTTTACCGGGCGGCAGGCCTTGCACCTCGGGCTGGTGGACAAACTTGGCAATTTGGATGATGCTGTTTTGTCCGCGGCTTTTTTGGGGAAAATCAGAGGCCGCCCCAAAGTCATCCAGGAGCGTGAGCCCAATTTGATGCGCCGCCTGCTGCAATCGGCCCAGAACGGGCATAAAGGGATTCTGGGCACCATCCTGGGCCTGGAGTATGGCTTTTGGCTGGAACACCTTTTGGAATCCACCCCGTGACGGATGCGCTGCAAAGACCTCTGACGAAATGCATAGGCCGGGTGTGCATCCCGGCACAGAGGGAGGGATGTATTTCATGCGGCGTATAAGCTGCCTCAGGGCGTGCATCCTTGGTGCGGCCATTATCGGACTGCTTGTCCAGTCAACCTGGGCCGGTGTGTTTGGCAAAAACAAACTGCAAACCCGGGATCTGCGCTGGCACATCTTTGAAACCGAACACTTTGAGATACATTATTATCCGGAGGAGGAAGCATTGGCCAGGGAGGTGTGCGCTTTGGCCGAAGCAGCCTATCGGCATAATACCCGCCTGCTGCGTGAAAAAACGGTTACTAAAACACCGCTGTTTATATACCGGAACCAAATAGACTTCCAGCAGACCAATATTTTGCCCCATGTCATCGGCGTGGGCACCGGGGGATTCACCGAGGCCTATAAGAACCGCGTGGCTTTGCCGGCGCCTGATTCCCCCCGGGAGCTGCGCGAGGTCATTTTTCATGAATTCACGCACGTCCTCCAGTTTAACATCCTCTACGGCGAAGGCATCCGTTCCTTCCGCGTGTACAAGGGCTATTTGATCCCGTTGTGGATCATAGAAGGTATGGCTGAATATGCGGCGCAGGACTGGGACCACTACGCCGATATGGTGGTGCGGGATGCGGTGATCAACGACACCTTGATTCCGCTGACGCTCATGGACGGCTTCAGCCACCTGGAGGATGTCTATCTGGCATACAAAGAGTCCCAACTGGCCATCCAGTATATAGCCGAACGTTTCGGCGAGGACAAGCTGGCGGCCATTTTTAAAAAATTCAAAAGCCAGATTTCCATTTCCCAGATATTGCGCGAGACCGTCGGCCTGGGTTTGGGGGAATTTAACCGGGATTTCATGCATTGGGTCAAACAAAAATACTGGGTCCAGACTCATCAGCGCAAGAGCGCGGATGATTTTGCAGCTCCCCTGGAAACAGGATTGGCGGCCCGTAACAGCGTCGGGTTGGGAGCCAGCTGGTCGCAAGACGGGCGCAATCTGGCTTACCTCTCCAATCGCGACCAGGTCATGCGCGTTTATATCAAGCCCAGGGGACAAGCTTCCCGGGCCTATCCAATCACCCGCCGGCAATTCGAAAATATCAGCACCCGCGGCCGCCCTTTGACGTGGTCACCGGACGGCAGTCGGCTGGCTTTTGTCGCCCGCGAGGAAGGCAGTGACCACCTGTACCTCCTGACCCTGCATGATCATGCACTCGAACGCAGAATCCTGCCCGTGGACACTTTTTTTTCACCGGCCTGGTCTCCGGACGGAAAACAAATTGCGGTGGCCGGCGTGAAAAACGGCGTAGGCGACATATACTTGTATGACCTTGATCAAGGCACACTGAATCAGTTTACCGGCGACCGCTATGCGGATGACGCCCCTGCCTGGTCTCCGGATGGCCGGGCACTGGTATATGCCAGCGAGCGCGGTGAATATTGGCAGCTGGTGTGGAGCCCGATGCAAACGCCGGCAGAGCCTTCCCGTATGCTGACCATGCACCCTTCGCAGCATAAAACGCCATCCTTTTCGGCGGACGGCAAAACGCTCTATTACTCAGGCGACCGCAATGGCATATTTAATGTGTTCAGCCTTGATCTGGAACGTTTGGAAGCCAGGCAATGGACCGATATCAACAGCGGGGCTTTCCAGCCGGATTTGTCCCCTGACGGCAAGCGGCTGGCCTTTACGGTCTACCAGGGCGGGGGGTATGCGTTATACCTGATGCCAGTACAAGCAGAGAATGAAAAAACAGCAGCCGCACTTCCGGACAGCGGCAGCCAGACAGTTTTTTTGGAAAATAACGTTCCTGCGCAAAAGGACGCAGAAAGCGCTGAAGCAATGCCTGCGCAGGAAATTTCGCCAAGCGGAGCTGAT
>JAFGIQ010000025.1 GCA_016929575.1 candidate division FCPU426 bacterium | reverse complement strand
TGACCTCCAGGTGCTGGCGGAATATTTCCAGCGGCTGGTGCAAAAGCGGGCCGCCGATGCCAATGCCCGCATTATTGACCAGGCCCGAAAGGGTTTTTCCCTGCAAGCGTTCCCGCACCATGGCTGCAGCCCGTTCCACGGCCTGGACCTCCGTGACATCGAACAACAAGGGTTCGAAAGCGCCTCCCATTTCCTGCTGCAGTCGCGCGGCGTCTGCAGTCTTGCGGACACTGCCAAAAACCTTGAAACCCCGCTGCACCAGGACTTTGGTTGTTCCCCAGCCGATCCCTGAAGAAACGCCGGTAATGACCACACTGCGGCTCCCTGCCGATGTCAGCATCATTTCCTCCTTTAGCGAGCAGCGACGATTAATAAAATTATAACCTCTGGCATTGCTTCCAGTATACGTCATCCCCGCCTCATCCCCATCCCAAACACCCGTTAAGGCAGACGGCTAAAACAACTCTTTTAGAGGTTTCAATAATTTTCCTCCCAGGTCACGGAGTTAAGGCCGGGCTTGCCCCGCGAATACGGGGTGCCGGATGCCGGGGAATTCGAGGTGGCATATTAAAAATATTGATCCACAGCTTAACACAGATTGACGCGGATTTTAATATCTTTTCATCCAAATACTTTTTAACTTTTACTTGCCCGACATAACCCGTGTACTCTGTGAAATCCGTGGATAGTGCTTTTATTTTGAAGACTTTTGTTTTTCGGTTGTTAATAATTTGGACACCAGGACATAAAAGAATAAATCAAGTATTGTACCCCAGGAGGATGATGTCACTTCTGGGTCCGGCTTTTAACAATAACTAATTTATGCCTGCCCAAATGGCGGGTGGTGCCGTTGTCCTGCCTGATCACGGCCGAGTAAATGTACACCCCTGGAGCTACACCGTTCAAATCCCACAACACTTTCTGCAGCCCCGGCTGGGAATGCTCCTGCCCCAGTGTCTTTGCCTGTTCGCCGATTACATTCCAGACAGTGATTTCAATGTGGCCAGGACCTTGGGCGTCGAAAACAAACCACAACTGCTGGTCTTTGGCAGGCTGGGGATAGGCGATAATGCCGTCTTTTGCTGTGAAGAGGATGGGGGGCAAGGTAATGGTGAGTGTCGGTGTGATGGTCAGCGTTGGGGAGATAGTGCTGGTTGGCGTGATGGTCAGCGTCGGACTTATAGTGGCAGAACAGGTGCGGGTGGGAGTGACAGTGGGAGTCATGGTACCGGTCGGGGAATAGGTCCGCGTAGCTGTAATGGTGGGCGAATGGGTCCGCGTGGCTGTAAATGTAGGAGAACGCGTCAAGGTGGGTGAAATGGTGCGGGTGGCAGTAGAGGTGCTTGAAGGCGTCCGCGTCGCCGTAAAAGTAGGCGTAGAGACAACTGTTGGTGTCGGCGCCACCAGTGAGAATCCTGCGCCCATGGAAAAAAACATATCGTTGCCTGCGGCGTCATGGGTAAACTCCACCGTAACACTATGGCTGCCGGCGACGGACGTATTCTGAACCAAGCCGATGGATATGGACACCCCGGCCGGCAGGCTGCCGCCGGATCTTAAATCGATCTCTAAAAGTATAGGGCTTCTTTTATTAATACCGTCGACCGCGCCGCCACAAGTGACCACGGCTATGTTTGTTCCGCTAATGTCGGTCCCGGCCGGGAACGTCACCCAGACAAAATCCGTGGAGGCGAAGCTGGGGCCATCGGAATCCTGCAGGAAAATATCATAGGTCGCCACCTCCCCTGCCACATTTGGAGTAGCCGAAGCATTGGCAATCCACCAAGCCATAGCAGGGGAAGCTGAAAATCCCAGCAGTGGAAGCAAAAACATGGTTATTGCTGATATTGGTTTTATTTTCATAGATAAAACCTTAACACCCTTATTTCCTAATAATATTATAGCATATCCTCATCCAAAATATCTGGGGACACCATATTTAATTAACCAATCCGTAAATTTAGTATGGTATCCCAGGAATAAACATTAAGAAAGCCCTCCCTTTATTCGAATATATATTATGGAGATCACGGGTTAAAATAACATAGGATGATGGAATCTCATGAGCCATGTTAAAGGCGCAAGCATTGTATTCATTCGCGGGGCAATGAGTAAATTGGACGAAAGCACACAGAATATTTTTTTAACGCAATTGTCGGAGGCGGATAAACATAATTTCCGGTCAATTCTGCCCGTATCTTGGATAGACATTGACGATGCATATGCAATTTATATAAAAGCCGTTAAATATCTCTTCCCGGATGCTCAAAATGGATTGTTTGCCCTTGGCGCAAGTGTCGTTAAAGATAATTTTAAAGGCATGTACCAATTTGTAGTGAAATTTATCAGCCCCGTCTTTCTTGTCAACAAGGTGGGAAAAATCTGGAATTTATATCACCGCAAAGGAGTGCCGCAGGTCGAACAAGTGGGTGACAAACATCTTGTTTTCCATGTTGCGGATTATCCTGAACTGGAAAAGATACTGGACCTGTCCTCGGGATACATATACGGATTATTGGAAATGACCGGAGTGAAAAATATCACCGTCACGCTGGCAAACAACAGCAACAAGAATCACTGGATGTGGGATATCGAATGGGATTAGGGCTTTTGGCAGCATGATTCGCGGTTTTGGCTGTTTTGCCGCTGGGATGCTCCACCAAAATAGAAAAAAGGACGCCTAAAAGGCGGTAAAAGCTTTAGCAGCAGACCGCAGCAGAACAGCAGACCGCAGCCGTTCGGACTTTCCGCTGTTCCGCTCTTCTGCTGCTCCACCAGTGAATAAAATAGAGGACGCAACTTAGCAAACGCGTGCGGAAACCCCCGCTCACTGGGAATCCTTAAGTCGCCATACTGCGCCTGACCCCGTCAACTCAGATGGTGCCGGGCGTATTGATAACACCTTGAACAAAGAATCCAGTTGGTGCTGTCAGCGTACACTTTCTCCTTCCAGGCATGGTATTGCTGGCTGGTGCTCTGACCCAAGGCCGCGCCCATTTCAGCCAGCGGCAGCCCGCTGGGCAGGCGGATATCGTGCATCCAGGGATTAAACCCTTTTTCCACAATTCCTTTGAACCGTTTTTTATCGATTTCGTGGCAGTATCCGGCACGCAGCGGACAAAGACAAATATCGCATTTCCCGTTCACCGGCATGGCCGAAAGTGGTTTGTCCTCGGGGATTTTTATTGCAGCTTTGACCTTTGGCGGTTTTTCCTTTTTAGGTTTTAATGCAACCAGTGCCTTTTGCGCATCCTGCTGCACTGTTGTCTTGCCTGGCATACGGGCCAATTCTTCCAGCAATTCCCGGTTTTGGCCGTGGATTTTCATCACCTGCTGGATAATGGCCGTTTCATTTTCCTTGGCCATGACTTTTTTAATTGCCTCGGCGCCGCGGAGGCGCTTAACCGCGGCCAGGCGGACACCTTTTACCGGATCGTTTGCAGCAATGCGTTCCATCAATTGAGCGTCATCGGCAACGCGGCTGATGGCCTCGATTCGGATTTCCGCATCAGGATCGCCGTTGGCAAGCGCAGCCAGAACCTGCAGGTCCTGAAGATGCTGGACTGCCATACGCCTGATTTCCAGATTGTTGCCTGGCTCAAGCAACTTTTGCAGCAGATCCTGATCCGCCCTGGGCCCCAACGATGCCAAGGCCGCCCTTTTAATCCTGTTATCCTGCGCATTGGTCGCAAGCTGCAGAAGAAAGGTTGCATCTGTTATATTGCAGATAGCAGCAGTGCGGACCGTCAGTTCCGGATCATTTTCAATGATATTTCGCAGCAGCGCCTGGTCATGAAGGCTTTTCACCGCGTCTTTTCTCATCACCGGCTCAGGATGCCGCCAACCGGGTTTCAATTTAAAAAGAAAAAGCAGTTCGTCAAGCAAGCTCACTTTAGCCATGATGTCCTTTCAGATAAAGTCTTAGGGGCTGAAATGCATAATTATTATCTCGCCGAAAAAGGCCTCTTTTCAAGTAAATTCACGTTTATGGATTTCATTCGACGGGAGGTTCGTATGTTACGCCCGCCCCGTTTCATGGCGGGGTCTTTTTGGATTAGGTGCCGTAGTTAGAATAATAGAATAAAATCTGCTCAATCTAATAATCTAACTCCGGCACCAATCCAGAATAAAAAAGGGGTGAACCTTGTCGGTTCACCCCTTTTTTATTCTGGTAGCGCTACGGGGATTTGAACCCCGGTCCGATGACTGAGAATCACCTGTCCTAGGCCCCTAGACGATAGCGCCGTCCTGCGCAGCAGGACTGCTCACCTGCTCCGCTGTTCTGCTGTCCTGCACCTTCACAAAACGAAGGTGCTGGCTATAATACCCAAAAGACACCTGTTTTTCAATATTTTTTTCCTTGCCGCCAGTGTTTAAACAACACACTTTTGCCTCCATTCCCTCCTTTCCCTTCACTCCGACACCCACCACAACCCCCACCTCTGTGCCCACAATGACGATTACCCCCACGGCCACCCATACCGCAGCGCCGACAGCAACCCGGACCGCAAAACGCAGGGGCAATAAAACCGCTGTATATCCGAATCCTGCCAAAGGGCGGGCGAGTTTCAGCCGGGAGCAGGCGGAGGTCTGGCGGGTTTTGGTGCTGATATTCAATGCTGCGGGCGAATGTGCAGCCAGGTTTCCCGGAGATGAAATCACCTGTGATGCGCGCGGCTTTGCGCCAGGAGTATATTTGGGCCGGGTCGTACTCACCAGGGATGAGGGCGAGGAAAAACTGCCTGTGCAGAAAATTGCATTGATTAAATTGAAAGCGCAGGCCCGTTCAACCCTTTTTGGTCAGGAAGCGATCACCACCTGTTGTGCGCACCCATGCCTTGGTTCTCCGGGTGTCTCAACCTCACACCCAAAAAGCAGCCTACCGCGCCGAAGAGCAAGAACGCTCCTGCTTTTTACAGATCATTTCCAGGAAAAGGTATAATACAGGGCATTGGGATCGCTTTCATCTTTTACACACGTGCTTTCCTGGGCGCCGCACAGTTCCAGGATGCCTAAAATATAGCCGGCAACGAATTCGCGCAGCGTGGGGGTCAGATCCGGGCAGCCTTTTAAAACCACATGCCCCCGGGTCTTGGCCAATTCCAGCAAATCAATCTGGCCGCGGTTATAGTAGGCTCTCCAGATCAAATTGGAGCGGTGAAATATAAAATCCGTGGTCAGGATGCGGGCGAATATCTTGTAGGTGCCCTGTAAAATATCAATGGCAGAAACAATGCCCAAATGGCGTATGCGGTCCGGTTTTTCAGGGTAAAAGACATCGGCAAAGGCATTTAGAATATCGGTCATGGTTATGACCGGAATTCCAACCAATGGCAATGCGGTTTTAAATGTCTGTGCATTTTCAGGGCTTAAACGGGCATAAAAATGTTCCGCCAGGGTTGGATTCTTTTTACAAAACTTGCGCAGCGGATCAAAAGCAACAGCCTTGCATGTCAAAGCATTCATCTTGCTTCACCTCTTACGCATGATGATATGATATAAATATACATTGCTGTCCGAATTACGCAAATACTGCCGGAGGCGTCCTTTTTCTTCACAATAATCTTTCCGGTCAGGGCTGCCGGAGGCGTCCTTTTTCTTCCGAATAATCCATCCGGTCAGGGCTGCCGGAGATATCTTTTTGCCAAGAAGGCAGCTGTAAAGAAAGTCCACGGCTGCTACCTTTTTGGCGGACGTGCTCCATCCCTGCGGTTCGTGCACGCGTTCCCGCCCCACCTTGGTAAAAAGATATCTCCGGCAGTCTGGTTGCCTGCTGGCGCCCATATAGT
>JAFGIQ010000271.1 GCA_016929575.1 candidate division FCPU426 bacterium | reverse complement strand
TGTCCTTCCCAATAATCCATCCGGTCAGGGCTGCCGGAGGCGTCCTTGTCCTTCCCAATAATCCATCCGGTCAGGGCTGCCGGAGATATCTTTTTGCCAAGGTGGCAGCGGAAAAGAAAAGTCCACGGCTCTAACCTTTTTGGCGGAACCTGCCCAATCCCTGCGGTTTCGTGCACGCGTTCCCGCCCCACCTTGGCAAAAAGATATCTCCGGCAGTCTGGGTGTGCCCACTGGCGCCAATGCATCAATAGTTTTCGTGTCTTTTTCACTCCCCATTGAGACACTTGTGAAATGATCTATAAAATTATAGTAACGTCAGATTTAAGGCTTCGGTTAATAGCGGCAGCTGAATAGTCTTGGCAGGCATCCTATTTTAAAAAGCAGTGGCTGGCCGTGGCATATAAACGGCCTGTGCTTAGGTGAATGTGCTGTTTTTTGCGGCAATGGCAGCATGCAGGCAGCATCCCCGGTCGGAGGTGACGGCTGCCATGGACATGCCCGCAGCAAATCAGATGCTGAAAAACGAAGAAATTTTATCGGATGCTTCCCGGATAAATTTGGCCTCTTCCAGGATCTTGTCTTTTTCCGCCTTGCCCAGCTTGGCGGCGCTTTCCTCGATCACTTTCACAGCATCTTGTATATCCGACAAACGCTGACGGTCCTCCCGGACCACGGCGCGCAATTTTTCGGTCATGTCGTTGAAAGACCCCTCCAGCTCCCTGAGCTCGTCGCCCTTGCGCAGGTTGACCATGATTTTCAAATTGCCGTTCATCACATCACGGGTGCACATGACAAATCGAAACAAGGGTCCTGCCACCTTGTGGGAAAGGTACACCCCCACCGTGATGTTGCACAGGGTCAGAAAAATAATGATGGCCAACACCACTTTGTATATAAAATAAATATTGGCTCCTGGAATCTCCGGTTTGGGCTGCGAAAAAACATAGAGCACGGCCAGGCCGACAATGATCATCTCCACGAACATCGTAAAAATGAGGATGAGTGAATACTTAAACTGCAGATCCATGTTGATATAAATCTGCTTGCGTTTGAAAGTCTGCTGCTGGGCCACTTTTTTTCTCCTCTCTGAATTGCCGGCCAGGCCGGTTGTTCCCCTGCACAGAGTATGCGGCTTTGGTCCTTTAAACCCCTTTGACCTTTTATAACAGCAGTCGGTTCCCGTTTTATCCGCCTGCGCAGAAAACCTCAGGGTTGCCGGGAATAAATGCGAAAGCAGCGATGGCGTACTGTCATCCCGCGGCTCAGGTGGATAAGGCAATGCAGCCGAAAGCAAAACCTGGTATTGGCGTTGCCAGGGGCTGACCGCCGGGCTCCATTTGCACCGATAGTATCAAGATCCTGGTTGCGCGTCAAGCGAAAGTCATTTGCAGGGGGGGCCTTTGGCCGTCAGCAGTGCTCCTCCCCTCCCCTGTTGGCAGAGGTGTGTTTATTCGAGCATTTCAACGGGCGAGACTCCCAGCGGCAGAACGCTGAGTATCTGGATACGGGCTTCCGGTGCCTTGTGGGTCATGCCGGCAGCATCTTCAA
The DNA here is from genome assembly GCA_016929575.1 of candidate division FCPU426 bacterium. GTDB lineage: Bacteria > Oederibacteriota > JAAXVQ01 > JAAXVQ01 > JAUVAV01 > JAFGIQ01. The sequence continues at coordinate 4,212 of JAFGIQ010000271.1, read as the reverse complement.
TGGTCAGCAGGACTTTATAATTGCCGTCCGGCATGGGAGTCAGGTTGTCTTCCAGTCCGTCCCAGACAATATGGTCAGGCGGCGATCCTTCCCCGGAATACTTTTTTACCAAAGCGCCGGCCTCATTGATGATATCCAAAGTCCAGATGCGGACCTGAAATTTGGTTTGCGACTGTATCTTGATCACCGACACTTTATTGATGCCCACGGGTGAAAAAGAAGCGGGCTCGCCGTGTGCTTCCAAAACAAACCCGCCGAATGAATACGAGAGAGAGACTTTGTGCATCAGCTCCTCGGTTTGAAAGCCCAGGGCATAATCCAGGGTGAAACCCAAGTAAGAGTAGCCGGCGCCCACGTTTATCTCGGTATCGTCCACGCCGGCGCGCACCGTAACATCCGGGTAATCCGGAATGGGCCTCACTTCCACTCCGCCGCGCGGTTTCACCTGGTCCTGATCCATGTTCTTGGATACATCCACATCCAGCTTGAGCCGCTCCCCAAAGAAAATCAACCCCACCCCAAAAATCATGTTCATGGGGTATTTCTCCGCCTCCTCCTTGAGGGTGATGGAAGGCGCCAGCAGGTTTTGGAAGTTCAAGCCCAGATTTAAAAAGGACATCGGCCTGTATAAGAGGCCTACATCCGCCCCAAAACCCGTGCCCGAGAGGCTCATCATGGTCTGGTTTATTATTTTAAAAGTGCCGCCCGCGCTCAGTTGCGGCGTGACGTCCGCGCCGAATCCGAGCAGCATGCCGAAGTGGCGGTTGGCAAAGCTTTCGGTCAGTTCGTTGTAGGTATTGCGGCCCTCGGCCTCTCCCTGGTTGAGCATCACCAGACCGACGCCCAGGGTGCCGATATAGGAAAAAATATGCCCGTAGCCCAGATACTGATAGCTGTTGCCGTCGATCAGCGACACATGCTGCAGCATCACCTGATTTTGCCTGAGTGAAGGCAATCCGGCCGGATTCCAGTATAAAGCCGTGACATCATCCGCCAGGCCCGCAAAAGCCCGCCCCATGGCAATGGCCCGGGCGCCGGCACCGTAGGTTAAAAAAGCGCCGGGTTGCCCGGCGTCGCCCTCGGCTGCAGCCAGCTGCGGCCAAACGGACGCCAGCAGGCAAAACAGCATCAGCATCCTGCTGGTCCAGGGGAAAACCACGCTTTTGAAGTATCTCATTTCAATACCCCCACGCGACGTTTGTAATCCTGCGTCTTGGTATTCGTCTTGGCAGTCAGCTTGACCAGATAAATACCGTTTGCCACCACGCGGCCCTCGCCGTTTTTGCCGTCCCACTCCCAGGCCGCACCACCGGCATGTGTGGCGTTTTGGGCAACGGTGTCGGACGCATCCTTTTTATACTCCCGTCTCAGCACCAGCCGGCCGAAAGGATCAAAAATCCTGATTTCGACGTCGCTGGCCTCGTCGAGAAAATAGTTGATCAGGGTGGTCTGATTGCGCGCAGGATTGAAAGGATTCGGATAATTAAGGACGTCTCCGGCCTTGGTGCCGGCCACGGACACATTCACGCTGACGGTCTGCTGCGTATAATCAGTGCCGAGGAAATTGTCCCGCACCGTAGCCAGGATCCGGGCGGTTTCATTGATAATGCCGCCCGTATACACCATGGATGCATATCCGCTGTTGTCGGTGGCGGTTTGGGTGACGGAAAGGTAGCCGTTGCCGCTGACCTGCGTAAAGAGCACGCTAAAATCATGCAGGCTGCTGCGCGTGGCATTGCCGTATTGATCCAGCACCAGCACGTTCACCGTGGCCTGGTGTTGGGACTGAATCATCTGGGGGGAGATCGTCACCTGTATGCTTGCCGGTACATTGGGCAGTATTTGCATGGGGCTGGTGTTGATGCCGTAAACAGTCACCGGGCCGCCGGATATTTTTTCGCCCCGCAGATAAATGGATTCCGCGCGGTCATACGTGAAATCATAGCGGGCAAAACGGCCGGCCGCGACCGTGAAGGACACGATGGGGCCGAAGGTTCCGGCTGCGGCATTCTGCGTGCCGGTGATGAAACGGCCGATGCTGAAGGTATCCCCGTTGCTGGGCAGGACTTGCCCGGGCTCTGTCTGCGAGGTGGAAACCGTAGCGGTCAAAGGAAATGGCGATCCGGCCAGGATCTGCGTGGGACATTGAATGTGCAGCCAGGCCTCGCTGGTGCTTTGTACATTGACATTCTCCGACGCAGCCACAGGAGTGTTGGAAAACAACTGCACGGATCCGGTGGTGGAAAAAGAGACGGTAAAGACCGCTGCGCCATTGCTGGCCGCCTGGGGGGTATTGGGAGTAACCGGCCCGCCGTAATTGCCCAGGTCCATACTGCCGTTGTAGCTGGCATCCGTATTCCAGTACTGGTCCACGGCATAGACCGTGACCGCATAATCGACGCCGTCAAAGAGACTGGCGATGTCGGGGCTGGCTCCCGGAGCCAGCCCCGGAGTCCGTGTCTGCCCGGGCACAAAGATGAGAAGCTGGGTGGCGGGCAAGGCGGACAAAGCGATTTGGGTGTTGCCACTGGCGCTGTTTTCCCCGGTGCAGGTCAGGCTGATATCTCCGGCAGGCTTGAATTGTATGCCCCCCGACCACATGGAGGTTGGATTGTTGACAAAATTACCGGACACCACCGGCGTGTAGGTGCCGTTGGCCACATTGGCGGTAAAAGTCACGGTGCCGAAATAATCGCTGGCAAAACTGACTCCATCCATGGCATAAATCGTAATACCCAGGTATTCACCCACTTGGTGGGTATAAGAGTGCAAGTCGATGCGGAAATTATCAGTGGCAGCCCATACCTGCGCCGGGGCAATGGCCAGGGTAAATAAAAACACGCCTAGTCTTCTCAATGGTCTCACCTCTTTTACAGAAATGAACATTCCTGCCCGGGCGTTGGCAACACCCGGGCGATTGCTCTATAGCCACTGTTGAAAACAAATCATCCCCACATATAAAATGCAAAGCATGTATGAGCTTCTTTATAATATAAACGGATGCAAATAACAAGAATAAAGATCATCGCCAATACTTCATCATGACGAAAAACCCTAATAAAAATACTGCTTGCCGTATATTCTTCCGGGTCAAGATTTTTAATACCCGCCATGCTATGCGGGGTATTCATGACATTATCGGCAGGTTGGCGGCGGCATTGATCCTGGAAATGCAAAAACAGCGTGCATACGCTTTTCCATTGACATCTCCGGCCGCGTATACTATGACTAGGGTGCATGACAACGATCAATACTGCCGCGGAGATTCCTGATGACCAGAGTACGCGTATTGCTCACCGCTGTGTGTCTTTTCGGTTTAAGCCAGCAAACCGCCCAGGCCATCCCCTCTCTGGCCGGCAAATTTATTTTTTCCCTTAATCCGGGCATTGGTTTTTACGCTCCGGACGACATGAACCGCCTTTTACAGGACACCCACTCCGCTTTCATGGGCGTTGTTCCCTCTGAAACCCTCAAGCCCATCACGCTGGGTCTGGACTTGGGAACCAGCCTGCAATACGCGCTGATGGATTTTCTCATCCTGGGCCTGGATGTCACTTACCTGGTGGCTGACACTTCCGCCAAAGCCACCACCGGTGTTGCCTCCCCGCCCCAGGATCAATATTATATTGTCAGCCTGCCTGCCCTGGAAATCGGCGTATTGATAAAAACCGCCTTGCCCCTGGGTTCCTCCTGGCTTCTGAGTGCGGGGGCAGGAGGCAGTTATTTATCCCTGGCCGGCGCAGGCGAACGGCTGGAATCAAGAGGCCGTCTGACCGGGCTGGTGTATTCCTCTTCCTCTATTCCCTATTCCGCCGCAACGCTTGGCTATCAAGTCCGGGGCGGGCTTGATTTTTTCATCTGGGAATGGCTTTCATTGGGTGTGGAGGTGGGATACCGCTGGGCAAAATTCGAGGAAGTGCAGGCGTGCATTGACAGCCGCTCTATTACCTTAAAAAATCCGGACAATTCCAATTTCACCCTCGACTACAGCGGTGTTTTTACACACTATGCATTCAGGTTTTATTTTTAACAGACTGCGGATCATATGTATCCAAACACAAGTGTCCAAATTGGGATTGAGAAAGACACGATAACTATTGATCAATTGGCGCCAGCAGGCACCCAGGCTGCCGGAGGCGTCCTTGTCCTTCTGATAATCTATCCGGTCAGGGCTGCCGGAGGCGTCCTTGTCCTTCTGATAATCTATCCGGT
>JAFGIQ010000270.1 GCA_016929575.1 candidate division FCPU426 bacterium | reverse complement strand
GGACCGCGGTCTGGGAAACCAGGCTGGTCGGCAGCTCCATCATGGGCAGCATGGCCGGATTCCAGTACACTGCCGAGGCATCCCGGCTGACCGCAGTGCCGGCATTGCCCATGCCCAGGGCCCTGGCGCCCACCCCTTCGCGCAAATAGGCGGCAGCCTGGCCGGCTGCATGGCCCGGGGTGACATGTAAAAAAAATACGGACTGCCAGAGCAGCAATGCAAGCGCAACACCAGGGAATGGCCAATGGTGTATTCTTAATCCCGGCATATTTGAAACATCCTCTATAGTCTTTTCTCTTTTTAAAATTTCAACACCTAAAAACAAATGCTTTAGTTCAGCACGGCTATTTTATTGCGATAAACCTTGTCCCCGACTTCCAAAACAAACGGATAGACGCCGTTGGCCACCCAGTCTCCGTTTTTGTCCCTGCCGTCCCAGGAAATGACCTGGCCCGGATAGACCTGCGCTGCCGGCACGTCCTTTGTCCATAGCAGGTATCCCAGACTGTCAAAAATGCGCAAGGTTGCCGCTTGTCCGTTGTCAGCAGCAGGAATGAGTATGCAGGTGCTCTCCCCCCGCGTCGGTTGAAAGGGGTTGGGGTAATTATAAGCCTGGCGCCCGGCGGGCGCAGGCGTGAAAGTCAGGGTATGGGTCAGGGCTTGATACGCATTGACCCGCCCCCAGCCCAGATACCGGTCCCAACCATCCGCATCCTGCGCCAGGGTGCCGATTTTATCGGCCGTAATAACCATTTGCTCTTTGACCGCCTCTGGAGAGCGCGTCGGGTCCTGGATGATGAGCAAGGCGGCCGTTCCGGACACGATGGGCGCGGCCATGGAAGTGCCAAACTGGTAAACGTATGAGGCCGGCGACCAGGCGTAGGCGCTGATGATCATTTCCGCGGTCGTGCCGTCGTCCCCGCCAGGCGCGGCCAAGTCCACGTAATCATGAAATTCCGAGTACGCGGCTCGGACTCCGGCGCGCGTACACGCTGCCACGGCGATGACCTTGCCATAGGCAGCCGGATAGATCTTGGGGTTGTACGGCTGCCCGTACTCGTTTACAGCGTCATTCCCCGCCGCGCCCACCAGCACGCAGCCGCGGTTGTAGGCATAGTCTACCGCCTCCTCCAGATACCTGCCCATGGCTTCGCTGCCGAAGCTCAAGTTTAAAACCCGCGCGCCATGGTCAGCCGCCCACCGGATTCCCTGGGCAATGTCCGAATCGTATCCGACCCGGTCCTGCATGATCTTGACGGGCATGAGTTTGACCGGCGCGCCGCAGGCAACACCGGCAATGCCGGCGCTGTTGCCCGCAACCGCACCCGCAATCCCGGCCACATGCGTGCCATGGCCGTCCTCATCTTCGGCCGTGCCGTTTGGATTGATGAAATCCTTGCCCGGCACCAGCCTCGCGGCCAGATCTTCGTGGTTGGCGGCAATGCCGCTGTCCAGTACGGCAATAACCACTTCCTGTCCTTGGGGCACGCGGTTTTCCGCAAAAAGCCGGTCCGCCTGAATGTGTTCCAGCCACCATTGCGCACCGCTTTGATAATAAGGGTCATTGGGCCCGTCCGCCCGGGGGGCCAAAGCGGCGCGCTGGTAATTGGGTTCCGCATATTCGACCAGCGGGGACTGCTTTAGCAGCTTCAAGGTCTCTGGCACTGATCCGCCTTCAGCCAGGCGCCAGTGCTCGCAGGAAAAAGGCAGTGCCTGCTTTTGTGCGACTCCGTGCAACACGCGCAGCGCCTGTCGCGCGCTTGCCGCTTCGGCGCCGCCGGCTTGCATATCCAGGGCCTGGTTTTGTCCGGGATGCATTTGGTCCTGCGGCCAGGCCCGGAATTTCACCAGTACGGCGTCCTTTTCATAATCGTATGGACCCGGCAACCGGCCGGCGCGCGCCCAGGCCGGGAGGCTGGCAAACACTATTGCCCCGGCAGCAAGCAAAAGCAAGAATCCGAAAGTGCCCGCGCGCCGACGTCCCATCGCTTGACAAGAAACGGATGGCATCATATGCGGCTTTTCATCGGGATTTGTCAGCAAGTATTTTTTCCACCCGCGCACAGAGTAAAGCGGCGATTTTTTCCTTTGCCTGGCGCGGATGGTTTTCCACCTGGCCCTGTGCATCCACAAAAATAACGGCCGCCTCATCTTTTGCAAAGGCGTCCTCGGGCCCTTCTGCCTGGTTGGCCACCATCAAGTCGCAGTGCTTGCGGACCCGTTTTTCCTTGGCCGGTTCCACCGGATCACCGCTTTCCGCGGCAAAACCCACCAGTACCCGCGGGCCTTTTTGTTTGCCCATTTCCAGCAGAATGTCCGGATTGGGCGCAAGGGTGATGGCGGCAGGCGCCTGCCCTTTTTTGATCTTGCCCGGCAATGGCTGGACGGGTTTGAAGTCCGCGACCGCCGCTGCCGCGACCACCACGTCCGCATCCGCATATTCAACCATGGCCGCGTCGTGCATTTCCTGGGCTGTAACCACAGGCACCATGCGCACCCCCGGCGGGGACGGAAGCGGGGTTGGCCCGGAAACCAGCACCACCCTGGCTCCGCGTTTCCGTGCTGCGGCCGCCACCTGGTAACCCATTTTTCCGGTTGAACGGTTGGATAAAAAACGCACGGCGTCCCAGGGTTCGCGGGTGGGGCCTGCGGTCACCAAAACCTTCTTGCCGGCCAGGGGGCCGGCCGGGGCCAATATCTTTTCCACCGCGGAAATGATTTCTTCTGTTTCCGGCAGGCGTCCGGCCCCGCTTTCGCCGCAGGCCAGTTCCCCTTCGGCAGGCATGATGATATGATGGCCCCGCGCGGCCAGGCGCCCCACATTTTCCCGGGTGGCGGGATTTTCCCACATGCGGGTGTTCATGGCCGGCGCCCAGACCACAGGAGCGGCGGTGTCCAAGATGACGGCCGCCAGAAGGTCGTCGGCCCGTCCCTGGGCCGCGCGCGCCAGGGAATCCGCCGTGGCCGGCGCCACCAGCACGCATTCGGCCCAGGCCGCCAATGATACATGCGCCACGGGTGTGGAGGGGTCTGAAAATAATTCGGTGGCCACCGGCCGGCCGGTGACGGTCTGAAAAGTCAGGGGCGTGACAAAGCGGCAGGCATTGCGTGTCATCAGCACCGTGACCGCCGCCTGCTTCTGCACCAGGCGGCGGGCCAGTTCCGCCGCCTTATAGGCCGCAATGCTGCCGGTGACGCCGAGTACTACTCTGCGCCCTTCCCACATGTCCCGGTCTCAGCCTTCTTTTCTTGTTTCTTCATAGAAGTCGGAGTCGCGCAAGTACTGCTGCAAAGCCATACTGGTGATTTTCTTCCCGCCGGTGTTTTCCTCCGTAATTCCGTCCTCCACCATTTTGCGGGCAACGGCGGACATGCGGATGACGGCTTCATATTTGCTGCCCAGCTTGTCGATGATTTTTTCAAAATCCAGGTGATGCATGGTTGCCTTAAGTCTCCTTTCTGTTTTTTCATTTTTAAAACCGGAGTCAGGGCGGCTTTAGCGTTTCCCCGCCGGTAATTGCCTCCGCCTGACCCGCAGGCGCTCCGCGGTCAGGATGGCCTGCACTTCCGCCAGCGCCTGTGCCAGCCGCCTGTTGACCACGGTATAATCGTATTTTTCCGCAAAGCGCATTTCCCAGCGCGCATGCTGCAGGCGCTGGCGTATCGTCCGTGCATTCTCCGTGCCGCGGCTGCGCAAACGCCGGTCCAGCTCTTTCCTATTGGGCGGCATGATAAAAATCAACACCGCGCCGGGTTCCAGGCGTTTGACCGCCAGGCCGCCCTGCACGTCGATCACCAGCAGGACATCCCTGCCCCGGCTTTGGTGTTTGCCGACTTCGCTGCGCAGGGTGCCGTAGTAATGATCGTGCACCAGCGCCCATTCCAGGAAAAGACGCCGCTTGATGCGCTTGATGAATTCCGTCTTGTCCAGATAATAATAATCCCGGCCGCGCCGTTCGCGGCCGCGCGGCTGCCGGGTGGTGGCCGAAATGCTGCGCACCAGCAAAGGATCACGGCGCAGGAGACGCTCGCTGATGGTGGTCTTCCCTCCGCCGGAAGGGGAGGACAATACGATTAAAAGCCCTGGTTTCCTCATTTTTTGGTCCGCACCCTGGGCTCCAGTCCCGGCTCCGGCGCCGGCTCCCCTTGGAAACGCTGGGAAATGGTTTCCGGCTGCAAAGCGGATAAGATCACGTGGTCTGAGTCCATGATAATGACCGCCCGCGTCCTGCGGCCGTGCGTGGCGTCTATCAATTTGCCGTTGGCCACGGCTTCTTCGCGCAGGCGTTTTACGGGCGACGAATCCGGCGCAATAACGGCAATGATCCTCTCCGCCACCACCGCATTTCCATATCCAATGGGAATAAGCGTTACATCCATGCTGACCCTGCCCTGACTTTTTTCGTCCGTGGCCAGGCGCGCCGTGGCTTTTTATTCGATGTTTTGCACCTGCTCGCGGATCTTTTCCAGCTCTTCCTTCATCATCACCACTTTTTGCGACTGGACCGCATCCACGGACTTGGCGCCGATGGTATTGACCTCGCGGTTCATTTCCTGGAGCAGAAAATCGAGCCGGCGTCCGGCGGCTTCGCTGCGCCCGATAAACACGCTGCATTGCGCCAGGTGGGAATCCATGCGCACCATTTCCTCGGTAACGTCCGCGCGCAGGTGTTTAAAAACCGCTTCCTGGGCCAGGCGCCTGGCTTCGGCCGCATCCGCCTGCAGCCACTGGGCCAATTTTTGCCGCAACCGTTTTTCCTGGCGCGCCAGGCTGCGCTGCTGGCATTGGCGGACGTGTTTTAAAAGCGCGCGCACGCGCGCCAGCCGTTCACGGATGTCCTTGGCCAGACGGCGTCCTTCCTGAATGCGCATGCCGCCCAGGCGTTTTAATGCCTGCTGCAAGGCGCGCTCCACCACGGGCCCCACAACTTTTACCTGCAACGGCCTCTCTTCCACCCGCACCACTTCCGGCAGGCGCGCGATCAGCGCCATATCCATCCGGCCGGGCAGTCCCAGCCGCCGCCCTGCGGCTGAAAGCTCCTGCCAATAGCGTTTGGCCAGATCCGCATTCACCACCGGCACGCGCGTTGCTGCTGCCGGAGACTGCACCTGCACATACACCTCTGCCCGGCCGCGGCGAACCGCCGCTTTGAGGCTTTGCTGCAGCGCGGGTTCCATTTCCCACAGCCCTCCGGGCAATTTGATTGCAGCCTCAAAGTAGCGGTGATTGACTGTTTTGACTTCCACGGCCACGGCCAAGCTGCCGCTGCGCGCCTCGCCCCGTCCATAGCCGGTCATGCTGATCAGCATTTATTGGTCCTCTGTCTCCGCGGCCGGCCTGCCCAGCACCCAACTGACCAAAGCGGCAATAAACAATCCGGCTCCTATGAAAAGAAGGTAGATGCTCATCACCTTGATGAAGGCCCAATGGAGCGGCTGCAAGGATACAATAGCAATCAGGGCCGCCAGCAGCAGAACCAGCGCTGCCAGGAGCGCAGGGGTAAATACCTTTTCGCCCACTGCTATTGGTTTATCCTTGGTTTTGGCCATTGTCTCACCAGCAACAGCATCCTGCCAGGGTATATTTGTATGCAGCCTTTGCGCAGGCAATATACATTCTGGATGCCATAAAAATAGGGGAAAATAGGGGATTCTATAATTAATTTCCCTATTTGTCAATCTTTGTTTGATTTCCTCAAATAGTACAAGCGGTCTGCACGATAACCCCGTCGGGAGGGACCAGTGGCCCCATGTTTCTTCCGGATTCAATGAAGGAAAATACAGGCAGCCGCTGTGCCCTTATGCCTACAATTCCAGCCGTACGGTAAACCAGTGGTCCCATCCCCAGATGCGGTCTTCACGGGCTGCATAATCGAGGTTTAAAGCAGCCCGGCCCCAGCCGATCCAGGGCAACCGCACCCCGCAGCCAAAGGACCAGGCTTCGCGGTCGTTTCCTGTTCTGAGGAATACCACATTGTGATACCCGTATTCCAAGCCGAAGTGAAGCCCAACGTCTGACACGCCCGGCTGGTGGGATGCGTCGGCAGCCAGCTGGAGCGTATGACCGGCAATGACTTTCACTTTCCAGGCCGCCCCTGCCCTCAAGGAAACCGGAAACATTTCATGCACCCCTGTGCTCCAGGACAAACGGCTGAAAACATCCCGCACAGCCAGCGCCGCTGCCAGGCCCGGCCAGGCCTGCCACCACAGGCCTGCGTCCACGCCCCAACCTCCCGCCTGTTCCTGATCCAATTCATGGTACAGCCCCTTGACGCCGATGCCCGCCGCCCAGTCGCCGGCAAAGCGCCGGCCATATGCCAGCCCATAGCAGCCTTCGATGTCTGAAAAAAGGTAATCCGGATTGAGTGAATCAGTGGAGCGGGCTTCAATGTCATAGGCCGCCGCATACCGCAGCAAGGTGGCGCCAATAGCCCCCCAGTCCGCGCGCCCCACGCTGCCGGAGAGGTTGTCCGCAGGAAAAGAAAATTCGCGCAGAGGCAGCACGTAGGCCAGCTGGGAATAATCGCCGCTTTCCGGAAAAGCGGCATAGGCGACCATGACCTGCTGGCGGTCCAGCAGCCCCAGGGCCGCGGGATTCCAGTACCCGGCAGCAGCGTCGAGACAGACTGCGGTATAGGCGCTGCCCATGGCCAGGGGCCGCGCATCCACCCCCAGCTTTAAATACGCCCCGGCCTGGCCGGCAGTGCCTTCGGCCCAGGCCTGCACGCTTGCCATGGCCCACCAGCAGCAAAGCGCAAGGCATATTCCCCCTGCCCGCCAACCGCGCTTCATCGCAGCACCGCCAAAGTCTTCACCCGGCTGGCCGAACCATTGGTTGCGGTCAGGTGGTAAAAATACACCCCATTGGCAACCGCCTGCCCGCGGTCATTGCGGCCGTTCCAGGCCAGGATGTTTTTTCCGGACACAGTTTCCGCTGCGCCCAGGCGGCGCGACCACACCAGGTCGCGGGCGCTGTCATAAATCCGTATCTGCACCTCCCGCGGCTGCTCCAGCAGAAAAACGATCCGGGTGGCCCCGTCCTGCTCCGGATGAAAGGGGTTGGGATAATTATAAAGAGTAAATTCCGGCCGCTCAACCGGCGGATTGCCCAAGGCTGCCAGCAGGTCCACCCGGCCGGCCCCTGTTTCCGTGTCAGCCCCGGGCGCGCCGATGTCCCGGGCGCTTGCTTTTAACACATCCTCCACTTGATTGGGTGAATAGGACGGCTCCAGGCTCCAGAGGACCAGGGCCGCGCTGGAAACCACAGCCGCGGCAGCGGAAGTGCCCGCTGTGATGGCATATTCCCCGGCTTCCGGGCCGCCGGTAAAATTGGTAAAGCGGCTGTTTTCGTTCCAGTACGTGCTGATGATGCCGGTCTCCTGGTGTTGTTGTAAATCGTCAGCACCTCCCGGAGCCGACAGATCAATGAAGGAGCCATAGGTGGAATAGGCGGCGCGTCGATCCCAGGGATCAAGGCCGGCCACAGCCAGCACATGATTGAGCGCTGCGGGGTAGTGCGGTTGATCATCCCCGGAATTGCCCGCAGCGGCAATGAGCAGACATCCCTGGCTGTAGGCGTAATCCACCGCCTCCTGCAGCACTTGCGGCGCGGTGTTGTCCTCGGCCGTGCCGCCCAGGGAGAGATTGATGATTTTGGCGCCGTTGGCCACCGCCCACAGGATGCCTTCGGCAATATCCGCATCCAGGCCCTCGCCTTTGTGATTGAGGACTTTGACGGGGAGGATCCTCCCCTGCCAGGAACCGCCGCTGATGCCCAGGTTGTTGTCCGTGGCCGCGCCTATAATGCCGGCCACATGCGTGCCATGGCCGTTGTCATCCATGCCGTCGGCAGGCGGCGTATAGTCGGTTTGATGGACAATCGAGACTCCCCGCAGCAGGCGGTCTTTCAAATCCGGATGCTGTAAATCCGCTCCGGAATCTATCACCGCCACAATCAGGGCATTGCTGCCTTTGCTTAAGGACCAGGCAAAATTGGCGTTTATTTTTGGCAGATACCACTGCTGATATTGCCGCTGGTTTCTTTCCGGACGGTAATACGGATCATTGGGCACCACCTCGGCGGCCAGGGCATACCGCCAGGCATTTGGTTCAGCCCATTCCACCTCCGGCTGGCGGCGGAGGGATCGGGCCCAGGCGCGGGCAGTACGGCCGGCTGGAACAGCATATTTTTTTACACCCAGGCCGGGAAAAACGCGCCTCTCGCCTGCGAGCGCTTTTACTTTGGCGCCTGGCCGGTATTTCACCAGCACTTCCGCGGCTTGCCGGCCGGTCTCTGGCCTGGGGCAGGCGACACTCGCCGGCTCGCTGGAAAAAGCGGCTGTGGCCAATAAAAGCACCGGCAACAGGCTCGTGGTCAGGGCAAGACGCATCATGCTTCCCCTGGATACCTTGCTGCCTGGATTGTGCTGATACTGCCGGAGACACTTTTTCGCCAACCTGGCGGCAGAAAATAAAAGTCCGCGGCTGCAATGATTTTTCAAGAAGTACTGAATTCCGGACGTTCGTGCGCGCATTACTGCCCCGCGTTGGCGAAAAACTGCCTCCGGCAGTCTGGTTGACCGCATTAACCAGTCAAACAACAAGAATCTCGTTTTACCAAATCGTAATTTGTACATATGCAAGATATTATAGCAGGGGGGGCATGGTCATAACAGCGCAAAGTGAGTAAACCATTTGTCCTCTGAGGGGCAGTTCCCGCAGATATCGTAAGATCTGATTCACACTCCCCGTTTGAATACGCTTCCGCTCACACGTTTTTAATTTAAAATAAAACCCTATCCGCACATTATTCAGATTAAAAATCCTCTGCGCAATCGGCGTCATCTGCGGATAAAGCCTTTGTTTCTCAAGTTTATGAAAAACATCACAAGTGTCCAAATTGGGATTGAGAAAGACATGATAACTATTGAAAAATTGGCGCCAGTAGGCACCCGGACTGCCGGAGATATCTTTTTGCCAAGATGGGGCGGGAACGCGTGCACGAACCGCAGAGATTGAACACGCCCGCCAAAATGGTTGCAGCCGTGGACTTTTCTTTTCCGCTGCCACCTTGGCAAAAAGATATCTCCGGCAGCCCTGACCGGATGGATT
>JAFGIQ010000269.1 GCA_016929575.1 candidate division FCPU426 bacterium | reverse complement strand
TGGTCGATTTCATAGGTTTCGCGCGTGAACACGAGGGCGTAATTGCCGATGATGTAGTGCTGGCCGGGGACAAAAAAACCGATCCGCTTGGGCATGATGGTCTCCGCATCCTTGCCCTTGGCGATCATCTTGGGATTCTCGGTTTCATGCATCAGGAAGAACAGGTCTGCCAGCGTGCTTTGCGCGGTGGGCACTTCCTGCTCCGGTTTGCCGGCCCCTTTGACGAGCGAGGCTTTCCGCGCCACGGTTTTGATTGCTTTGTGGTCGGCTGCGCACAACAGCTCCGCCGCCTCCGTGTATCGTTTCAGCTGCAACAACCGGAAAAACTCCTCAGCCACGACGGTGGGCTTTTCCGTCCGGGCCTCAAGCCGGGCGGGGATAAAAACGCCCAAAAAAATCACCAGGCAGAGAAAACATTTTGCCTGCCTTAGCCATAATTTATTCATCGAGATCGCCTTGTAATTGTCGAATCAGGGAAATCAGGCGGCGGCGTTCAGGCGCTTTGGGTCTCCGTTTGAGATAAAGGATGTATTCCTTCGCACCTTCCTCCCGATAGCCCTGGGCGACAAATTCCGTTCCCAGCCAGAGGTGGTCTTTGGGGTGGTTTTTGCGCACCGCGGCTTGCGCCGCCTCCAATTGTTTGCGGGCTTCCGGGGCCAGGCCTTTCTTCTTTAACGCCTTGGCCATGAGCAGTAGGGTCTCGAAATCCTGCGTCCGGATGTTCATGGCAATGCTGGCATACGAATAGGCGCGGTCAAAATCCCCGTCCCCGTAGAACATCTGCCCCAACACCAGCGCGGTTTTGGCTTTTAACAGGCGGACTTCCTGCCAGGTGGTGATGGCCTCCAATTTCTGTATTTCCGCCATCACCTCCAGATACCTTCGCAGGCGAAAAAGGGCGCCGGCGCGGAAATAATACAGCCGGGCGTTGCGGGGTTCCAGTTTTAAGACCCGTTCCAGGTAGACTTCCGCATGCTGGTCGTTTCGTTTTAAAAGCAAGAGGCCCAATTCCCGGTTGAAGGGTTTTTTCTGGATTTCTGTTCCCTGCTGGTCCAGCCCCTGCAACAAGATTTTTTCCGCCTCGTCATTCATTTTTAAAAATCGGTATGCCTGCGCCAGGAGCAGGTAGTTGCGGTAGTTGGCCGGATGCAGGCTCAGGTTTTTTTCCGCAATTTCCCGTGCTTGGGCGTATTTTTTTAGCTGCAGATAATATGCCGCCTGCGCATTCTGCGACAGGGGATGGTCCGCGTCCAGCCGGCTGCATTGTTCCAAATCCGTTTTTGCCCCCTGAAGATATTTGTCCCTGGTTTTGCCTTTGGCAGCCTGCGCCAGCATGAGGCGGCAGTTGGCGCGCGTGGCCAAAGCCGGGACAAATGCCTTATCCGTCTGGAGGGCCCGGTCCAAAAGGGGCAAGGCTTGCAAGGCGCCGGTTTTGCTTTGCGGATGAGGCGCCAGCACCTGCATGGCCTGCCAATAGTGCCGGTAGGCGGCAAAAGCATCAGTGCCGGGGATGCGGCGCAGGGCCTCTATTTCAGCCGGAGTAACAGTCAAATCCAAAAGTACACGGGTCCGGTCAAACGCCTCGCGGAACACGGCCTGCAGCCGGTTTTTTTGGCCCGTGATTTTAAAGGCGCGTCCCTCAAAATTCCGGCCTGGTACAACCCGGCATTCCAGCAAAATGCTCGACCCCTTGATCTGGTAGGTGCCGTACAAAATTGCAATGTCTTTTTCATCCGCCACTCTTTCCATCTGTCCGGGCTCCGGCGGCGCGCTGCCAAAACCATACTCTTTTGCCAACTCACGCAATTCATCTTCTTTAGGAAAAACCACGGTTTGCAAAGAAAGGGCGGTCTGCTCCCAAGCCAGGCGGAAAGCGGCGCCGAACCATTTGTCTTTTTTGGCCTCGGCATTTGCCGGCAATAAAGGAACGACTAAAAGATATTTTTCAAAAGCAACGGCTGCGGCTCCCCGCGCGGCCCATAAAACGGCATATAAAAATAAAAAACCAAATACCGCCGCGGGATGACATGTATATTGGCGCCTAGTCACTCGCATGGCCTGATCCTTTACAACGGCTAAGCATGTTATACGCCGGCGTGTTCCAGCCCTAGGGTGGATCCAGTGATATCGCCTTCGAGGAGATAAAGGCGGATGCGGTCGCCGCGTCCGGCAGGCGCCCCGCTTTTGCGCAGACGGTAGAGGCGTTCCGGCAAAAACAGGGACGGCAAGGGCCACAGTTTCTTCTTGGTGAAGCGCACGGCGTATTCCCGGGTGGTGATAAGCTCGCGGTACCCCCATCCGGGCACCGCGGCGTTTTTGTGCAAAACAATCTCCTTGACCGGCTCGATGCCTGTTCCCTCCGCGTGATTGTTCCAGGTCCCTATCTGGATGAATTGCGCCCCGTTATGCAAGTTGTCCTCCCAGGTGGCGGAATACTTTTCCCCCTGGCGGCGGGAAAACACGCGCGGGGTGCGGTCCTGGCTGATGCCGGCGGCGCGGTCATCATATCCGGCATTGACCAAGCCGGAGGTGAATTGGTATTGGTTTTTCCCCTGCGCGTGGTGGCTGTTTTCCCAAAAAGTCTCATCCGTATCGTAATCACTGAAATAAATGGAAACCCAGGGATAGACGCTGTCCCATTGGGTGAAATCGATCCCGTCTCTTTGCATCTGGTAATTTTGGATCAGGAGAATGTCGGATGGTCCGTTGACAATGCGGTCCCACTCCGGTCTGGTGAAAAAAGGCCAATGCCAATCCCTGCCGGCTTTTCCGCAATTGCGGATGGTCAGTACCGGCCTGCCGTTGATGCGCAGATACGCCGGCGACGACATGTATTGGTTTTTTATATGCCGGATGCCTTCGCTGGCCAGGGCTATGGCCTGCTCCCGGTTTGCGACCTGCGGCTGGTATTCGGGGAAGCAACAGCCGTCGTTGAAACAAAGGCCGACGGCGAATTCGAGCTTTTCCGCCATGCGCAACAGGGTTTCCAATTGTTGGGCGTCTTTTTCCGTCACCCCGCCGGTCTGATGCCCGTGCCAGTCGACGAGAAAGGCGTCGCAGCCCACGCTCTTTGCCAGGAGAATATGGTATTCGCAAAGATCCGGATCGCCGGAATCATAGGGGCCGATGACCGGCATATATACCGAGGCGATATCATGTTCGCCATTGGCCAGAATATGGTCCGGCTGGTGGTGGCCTTCCGCCGGTTTTTTCCCGGGCAGAAACTGCCAGCGCCCCCAGGATCCGGAAATACCGGGAATGCGGTAGGAAATGGTGTAATGTGCGGCCAGAATGGGTTTTATTTCCATGCACCTCTACTCCAACATTGCTTTGCTCCAACCCCTATCGGAGTTGTGGTTCAAACCTTGATGGAATAATGTAAATTCCGCGCGTTGAACACGCGGGATCATTTAATTTCTCACTTTTATTGGTTCTGCTTTTTCGCCCTCTTCCGCTCCTTCGTCCGCTTCCTGTTCCTGCCCTCCGGCATTTGAATCAAACACGTAGGCTTTTACCTTGTTTTGGGAGGAATAGGTGATTTTTAAATCTGTGGTGACCGGACGTGAAAACAACCCGAGATGGTAGTACATGTATGTTGCCGTAAGATCTCCAGAGTCCACTCCGGTCCGGAAAGGCACACCCAATTGCTGCTCTATTTCAGCACGCGTGGTTTGGCCGATGACGATTTTGGAAACATAGTCCTCCTTGAAAGTCCTGCCTACGGTCACACAGCCGGCTGCCAGCAGTACGCCCACGCATAAACACCCCAGTACAATTTTTTTGTTCACGGCGCCTCCACTCTTTCCAGTAGTATTGAAAATCAGACACAGATAGTACATGTTATCTTATGAAGAAACGGCTGTCAAGATTTTGGGGTTGAAATATAATAAAATTCCACTGTTCAAACAGCAGCCGCCCGCCGGTCCGCTTGCCAGGTTGCGCCATTTACTATACACCAAGCCGCTATTCTCAAATATTTTTTAGACACATCTGCCGTGGACTGAATCAGAAATGAAATTCTTCAAAACGGTCGTGGGTCACGCCGCAAACCGGGCAAACATCAGGGGGGGAAGGACGCGCGCAAAGATAGCCGCAGACCGTGCAGCGCCAAATCTTGTTCGGGGAGGGGGGCATGTCTCTCCTTTCGGGAATGGGCGTGATTTGTCCCTTGTTTTTATATATTTTTTGGCTGACATACAGGCCGCAATAACAGGTCCCGTATTCATTGACATCCTGATCGCGGTAGTCGCAAGGGCAAATCAAGTCCCGGTCTTTTTCGTATACTTCCGCGGCCAGCCGGCAAGGACAAAAAGCATACCCGTATCTTTCCTCGTTGACCAGCAGGCTCTCCAAAAGCGCATCGGTCATTTCCGCGTCCGGATTTAAATAATATCCGCGGCGCTTGCTGATGATTTTGCGCAGATCCTCTATGGCCTGCTTTGAGGGCGGCATCTACTTTTTCATGGCCTCGCGTATTTCTTCAGGCTTGTATCCCACCACCACTTTGCCGTTTTCGAAAATCAAGGTGGGAAAAGTGCGGTTGGGGTTGACCTTGCCCAGCTCCGCCAGGGCTTTTTCCTTCTCGGCGCCGGAAAGCGTGTCCACGGCTATTTCCTTGTACTTGATTTTATCCGCATCCAGGTGGCCGCGGGTTTTGCGGCACCAGATGCAGGTTGAGAGCGAATAAAAAATAATGTTTTTCATGTTCCCTCCTTGAGTCACTCATTGTAATACGCTTGGCGCTGTTTGTCAACGCGCCACGACTGTTTTCAGGCACCTGTGCCGCCGGCTGCCGGATTCACCCCGTAAGTCAATGCGGCAAGCCTCCCTCCCGCACAAACACGGGGACACGTAACAAGTACATGTCCCCGCGCGCGTGCTAATTTTTAGTTTTCAGCCCCAGACCTTGCTGTCCGAATTACGCGTACACGTGCCGGGGATATCTTTTTACCCAGCAGGCAGCGGAAAAGAAAAGTCCACTGCTCAATCCTTT
>JAFGIQ010000268.1 GCA_016929575.1 candidate division FCPU426 bacterium | reverse complement strand
GGTGGCGGCGCTGGTGCTGGTGATTTTTGCTTACATGTTTTCCACCCAATCGCAGGTCATGCGCAAGGAGATCATGGCAAATAGTGAAGAAGCCGTCCAGCGCCTGGCCCGGGATGCCGAGAATTACCTGTTAAAGCAAGACGACCTCCATCTGGCGGGACTGGTGAATGCCCTGGTGAAATCCGATCCCAAGATTGCCTACGCTTTTGTCATGGACAATGCCAATATGATTTGGGCCCATTCCATCACCCAAAACATGTTCAAGCGTTTTGAGCCGATGCCGGGATTCAAACAATCACAAGAACGGCAAATATTGACGCAAACCATCCAAGACGACCAGGATAGGGTCGTCCATGATATCAGTACGCCCGTGTATTTGGAAACCCTGCGCCTGGGTACGGCGCATATAGGCATTTGGGAAGACGCCATTGTAAAGGATATACGGGCCGGCCGGCAGCATGCGGTGTTTATTTTTGTCATCGCCCTGGCGGTCAGCACCTCCGGCGCCTATCTTTTAATGGCGTTTCTCATTGCGCCCATCCGCAAATTGACGGAAGGCATGCTGGCTGTCAGCCAGGGGCGCCTGGACCATCGCATTGTCATCCAAAGCAACGATGAGTTCGGCCAGATTGCCAGGGTTTTCAATGAAATGACCCAGCGCTTCAACGAGGCGCAGCGCAACCTGCTGGAACAGGAGCGCATCCAGCAGGAAATGCAGGTGGCGCAGGAAATCCAGCACACCCTGCTTCCACGGGAACTTCCCCAGATTGAAGGGTATGATGTTTCCAGCCTGTACCGGTCAGCCAAGGAAGTGGGCGGCGATTATTTTGATTTTGTCTGGGTGGATGACAACATTTTGGGCATAGCCGTGGCCGACGTGTCCGGAAAAGGAATTCCGGGATCATTGGTCATGACCATGATCCGCACGGCCCTGCGTTTGGAGGCGCGCGGCAACCACAGCGCCACCGAAGTGATGTCCAAGGTCAACGCCTTTGTCACCCGGGACATGAAAAAAGGCATGTTTGTCACCATGTTTTATATCATCCTTGATTCCCGGCGGCGGATCATCAACTACTCCAGCGCCGGGCACAACCCCATGATCCTCTTTCGTGAAGAAAACAACGAGGTCTATTTTCTCAAACCGCGGGGATTCCCCCTGGGCATTGATCTGCCCAATCCCGAGCTGTTTACCAATTCGCTGACCCAGGAAAACGTCAAGTTGAAAAAAGGCGATTTGCTCCTGGTATATACCGACGGCATCACCGAGGCCATGAATTCCCGCCGGGAGCAATTCGGCGAGCAGCGGCTGATCGACATCATCCGCAAGTACAACAGCCTTTCCGCCCAGGAATTTATAGCCAAATTGGATGAAGAGATTGCGGCTTTTACCGAGAATTATCCACAAAGCGATGACATTACCTGCGTGGCCGTTAAGGAAAAGATGATGGCTGACGACGTGCAATTCAACCTGCGGCGCAAATTGTTCTATCTGGTCGAGGAACAGGGGGTGTCCGTGCGCGAGGCCTGCCGGCATTTGAATCTGTCCACCACGACCTATTACCGTTTGAAGCAGATCCGCGATACGCACGGCATCCGCGCCCTGAGGACATCCGCCCAGAGGAAGGATGCCCAGATGCAGCAGCTGTCGATGGCCGAACGCCAAAAGATCCTGGATCTTGTTATCCAACATCCGGAATTGGGCACCAGGCGCATTGCTGAAATCTTGGCCACCCCGGCCGGCGGCCGGCTCCACCTTTCGGCGAAATTGGTGTACCAGGAACTCAAGCGGCTCCGCTTGTCCACCCGCGAAGAACGGGAGGAATACGCGCGCAAGAAGAAAGTTGACTAATTGAATTCGACTGTGCTAACATCGTTCGGATCAAAAGGAGAGGCACGCATGGAAGGCATTCAGATTGCGGTAGAAACAGGCGGCATCCGCCGGGACATTCAGGTGGTCAGGATCGCCGGGTATATTGATACCACCACCTCGAGCGAGCTGGAGCGGGTCATTCAAAACCTGTTGCGGGAGCAGCAGTTCAAGATCATTATCGACCTCAAGGACGTGGATTACATCAGCTCGGCCGGGTGGGGTATTTTTATTTCGGAGATTAAAAATATCCGCACCCATCGGGGGGATTTGAAGCTGGCGTGCATGTCCGAAACCGTGAATGAGGTCTACGAACTGCTGGAATTTTCCACCATCCTGACATCGGCCAA
The DNA here is from genome assembly GCA_016929575.1 of candidate division FCPU426 bacterium. Lineage (GTDB taxonomy): Bacteria > Oederibacteriota > JAAXVQ01 > JAAXVQ01 > JAUVAV01 > JAFGIQ01. Next base: position 2,101 of record JAFGIQ010000268.1, on the reverse strand, counting down.
TACCGTGGAGGACGCCCTGCGTCTTTTTGGAGACGACGGTGCGGCCGCCGCGGCCCAGGGTCCGACCGCCCCGGCCGCCAAACCCGCAGTCAAACCGGCGGTTCCGCCCTGGCAGCAACCAGCCGCTGCAGCATCTCCCCAGCCGCCATCCGCCTCACCCGCCAAACCTCCGGCCAGGCCGGGAATGACTCCCCAGCCACAGGGTGGTGCGCCTGCTGCTTCACGTCTTCAGCCGGCGCCTTCCGCGCCTCCCGGCTCAACCGCAGGGCGCGACCCGGTTTCGAGGCCGGCCGGGGGCATGCAGGCAACCCCTCCGGCAGGTCCCAAGCCGGGTCTTGAACCCCCCCAGGCCGCGCCGCAACCAGGGGCGCCGGCAGCCGCGTTTGGTCTTTTGCCTTTAATCGACCGCATTCGCATTCTGGTGAAAGCGCATCCGGATTGGGGAGCCTGGACACTGAAAAAAGAGCTCAACCGCAGACGCGGCACACAACCCAAAGTAAGCTGGGGGGAGGTGCGCGCTGAATTGAAATACAACGACCTGGGTTCTAAAAAAGAAAGGTTTAAGTTTGCGCGCAAAATGCAGGCGTAAAGGAGGGGCCCCCCTTGAGCGGATTTAGTTTCACCACCACCCTTCATGGGAAGCAGTACGATTATACTGTGCGCACCATGAATTTTGATTCCATCCACCGCATTGTCATCAATTTAAACGATGACAGCAAGGTCATCAACACGCGCGAGATCCCCTATGATTCCAATTTGGCGGATGAAAAACTGATGGAGAACGTCAAGCGGTGCCATGAGGAACGGGTCAATGCCCTGCAGGAACTGATGAAGATATCGGCCAAGCTGGAGACAAAGCCCGAAGTGGATTCCAACCACAAACTCGGCCTGGTTTTTCTCAACAATGGCATGGGGCGGGAAACCATCATGGAGTTCAAACGCGCGCTGAGTTTGTCTCCGGACAACGCCCCGATACTCAACCACCTGGGGCTGGCTTTGCTGCTGGAGGAAAAATACGCCGAAGCGATCAAGGTCTTTAAACGGGCGGTGGAGATCAAACCCACCTATCCGGATTTGCACAACAATTACGGTCTGGCCCTGCTCAAAACCGAGCAGTACGACGAGGCGTTGGGCGAATTCGAGCTTGCGGTGGACATCAACAAAAAATATGCCGAAGCCCATTTTAATATCGGACTCTGCCTGGTGTCCAGATCAGCGCAAAACGGGCAGGGGACCCCCGCGATGAAAGAGAAAATCCAAAACCATCTGCAGCGGGCCGTCGAAAGCAACGTGTATTTTAACAATGAGTATTACAAAGTGGCCCAAAATTATCTGGCCAAGGACCAGTATGCCGAAGCCCGGCAGGCTCTCATCGAGGCCAAAACCGCGGTCTTGTCGCAGACCGGGAGCGAAATCTACCATGAGTTTTATTTGCGCCTGAAGTATGGCGAGGAAGGCGTTGACCGCAAGGCCACGGAACAGTACATATCAAAACTGGAAGACATCCTGGATCGGCATCCGCAATATGTGGACATCCACAATGACCTCGGCGTGGCGTACCTGATCCAATGCCGGTTTTTGTTCAACCGGGCGATTAATGAATTTAAAAAGGCTTTGGCCATCAATTCCGAATATACGCAGGCAAAAAAGAATTTGAAGCTGGCGGAGAACGAAGGCAAGGGATTTTTAATCCTTTTGCGCGCCATTCTTTATTTCTAGGTTTGCATCCTTTCTCCTGGCAGGATTGATAAAAAGTTACATTTGCTGACGGCAGTACGGCAAACCGGATGCCGCTTTTCGCGCGCGCCTGGTTTCGCTGTCATTGCTTTAGAGACGGCGCGATTACTGCGCCGCAGGAAAATATTATTGTTGCCCGGGGGCATGTCCTTGCTGATTTTAGTGATAAACTGCGGAAGTTCCTCGCTGAAATACACGCTTTTCGACGGGGACACGGAAACCGGCTCCGGCTTGGTGGAGAGAATAGGGTCCCAACAAGCGGCCTACGGCCGGTCCATCCGATCACAGGCACAACCACCGCTGATGGTGGCAATACAAAACCATGAGCAAGCCATCCGGCTGATGATGGACTATCTTGTCGCCG
>JAFGIQ010000024.1 GCA_016929575.1 candidate division FCPU426 bacterium | reverse complement strand
TATTTGACCCTGATTCTGCCGCCCCGCTGGTTTGTGCAGCTCAGCCGCGCGCTGTTTCTTAAAGGTACGGGATTTGTCGATTTGGCACTACCGCTGGGCGCACTGCTGGCGCTGAATCTGCTGATAGTGGGCGCGGCGCTGCGGGCTTTCAAAAAGGATGTGGAGCCATGATCAATCGGACCCTGGAAGGCTTCTTCCGCAAGGAAATCATCCAAACCCTGCGCGATCCGCGCATGCGCGTGCTGGTCTTTGTGGCGCCCATCATCCAATTGCTGCTCTTTGGTTATGCCATCTCCACGGAAGTGCGCAACATCAAGCTGGGTGTCAGCCGAGGCCCGGAAGACGTATTGGGACAGAAGATCGCGGAGCGAGCGTGGTGCTCGGGCTGGTTTGTGCCCGCCGCCACCCGCGGCCAGGATCCCTTTGCCTGGGTCCAATCCGGCCAGGCGGATGCGGTGCTGGTCATGCCCGGCCGGGGCTTGGACCGGGCGGTGCAGAGGAACCATGGACAGGTCCAGCTGCTGATCGATGCGTCCAATGTGGTCCGCGCCCAGGCAGTGGAGCGCTATATGAAAATGGTGCTGCTGGAAGTGATGCGCGAGGTTTATCCGGGCGTCAATGCCGCGGCGGGATTCAGTTTCGACATCCGCATGCTCTATAACCCGGCCATGGAGACCTCGTATTTTTTGGTGCCGGGAGTCATGATGATGCTGCTGTGCCTGGTGACCATCCTGCTGACCGCCATGTCCCTGGTGCGGGAGCGCGAAGCCGGCACGTTTGAAACCCTGATTTCAGCGCCGCTTAAAAACTGGGAAATCCTGGCCGGCAAAACCCTGCCCTACATGCTGCTGGGGCTGGTGATCGTGCATTTGATTCTGGCCGGGGCGATTATCATCTTCGGCCTTCCCTTCCGCGGCGCTTATTGGAAATTTCTGCTCGCCGGATTTGTTTTCATTTGGGCCACCATTTCCATCGGCACCCTGATCTCCACCATTTCCAAGCGGCAGCAGCAGGCCATGATGGCCACTTTTCTGTTTCTGTTTCCGGCCATAATGCTCTCGGGCATGATGTTCCCGCTGGAGAACATGCCGCGCGTTTTAAGCGTGGCGGCCTATATCAATCCCTTGAAATACATGCTCGTCCTGCTGCGGAATATTCTGCTCAAGGGCGGGGATGATTGGGTGTTTTGGTCCAACCTGGGGGCTTTGGCGCTGATCGGCGTGGTGGCAGTGGGCGTGAGTTTCAACCGCTTCCGGCAGACGCTGAATTAGAAAGTGCCGGGTTTTGTTCCGGAAGGGCAAATGCGAAAAACAGCAAGTCAAGTCTCCACATAAAGATCGCCGGTGGCTTCCAGCCGGACAAAAGCCTGGTCGGACAACAGCGTGCAAGCGTGTGGTACCTGATAGACCGGGACGCCCTGTTCGCGCGCCACAATCGCGGCATGGGAAAGGGTTCCGCCGCGTTCAGTGATGATTCCCAAGACTGAACCATACAAGCCAACCAGCTCGGGTTGCAGGAACGGAGTGACCAGGATTTTACCCTTGTAAAAAACCGGATGGCGGGCGCGTTCCTCCGAATACACCGCAATGGTTCCGGACAGGGGTTTGCGCACAGAGAGGGGCCTGCCGGCCAGGTCGGGCAGACGGCGGGCTGCCGCGGCGGGACGGGACAGCAACTGGAATTCGTCAACAAAGAAGGAGTCCTCCAGGGTCAGCACATCGGGCAGCGGCAATTTCCAAAAGATTTCAGCGCACTTCTTTTGACGGGCAATACTCTGTGCAACATTAACTTTCCCGGGCTGTTCGGCCAGGAGACGCAGGTCGTCCCAGGAGAGCCAGAAAACATCAGCGCAGGGTTGGAGGTGCAAGCGACGGCCCAAAGCCAGAAACCAGGGCCGGCGCCTTCTCAGCCATTGGATGGCAAAATCCTTGGTTTCTTCCTTCAAGCGGATGCTTTCTGACAACACATCCAAAGGGCCGGCGTTGTCCGCCATGCTGACGGCGGGATAATCCCGGAAGCGGCGGGCATAGGCCAATGCCTGTTTTGGCGCCTCATGAAAACTGGGAGCAGCCAAATCATAATCATTGAAACTGCGATATCCCCATTTGGCCATAAAATCCTTGAGGGTGCGGCGCATAGCCAGGGTGTGCAAATCCTGAGCCAACGTGCCGGCCAGCGTGGGCACAGGCCGGGGCTGGGAAGCGCCGTGTGCCAGCAGGCTGAGCAATGAAGCTTTGAAGGCCAGGGGATACACGGTATGAACAAAGGCATGCAACTGGTCCAGCAACAGGCGCGCCTGCATGGGCAGGGGGGCTTTTGCAGGACAAGCGGGAAACGGCGCGGAACGCATTGCCTCCAGCTGTTGCCGCAAAGGCTGGAAATAACGGGCAGGACGGCAACGCAGGGCAAACGCATGCCACTGCAGCGAAAGCCAGTGCAAAAAACGCGGACCCAGGAAGCAAAAGGCGCCGGGGTGTTCCAGGAAAAGCCGGTGGAAAAAAAGAGATGGCGCGGGTGAAGGCAAGTCCTGCCGGTAGATATGCAGCTGCCGATAGGCGGCGCCTAAAGATCCTTGCAGGCTGTACAGCCGTTGCATTAAAGAAAGCGTGAAGGTGCCCGGCTGGGGAACAACTTCATGCAGCGGGTGTATTTCCCATTTCCGCCTGGCAGCGGATTCCGCGCCCTCCGTCACCAGGCGCGCAATTTTATCCTGCTCTTCCTGCACTTCCTGGGAATAGAGAAAACGGGTGATGGGACGCGCCTGCACGACATACAGGCGCTGCCGGCGCGCATCGAAAGTCCATTCGATGTCCTGGGGATTGCCCAGCAATTCTTCGATCTGCATGCCGGCGAAAAAAACAGCCTGCAGCATATGCTGGCATTGCCGGTGCCAGGGGCGGGAATGGCCGGTGACGCGGGAAAAAAAACATTCTTGCGGCTGTTCACGTCCGGCAACCAATTTGTCGGCATGCCCGGCCGTGAATTCTATATGCGCCAGCAGGGCGTTTTTAGGCGAGCGGGTGAAAAGCACGCCGCTAAAATCCGCCGGAGCCATGGCCTGCACCAACACAGCGGTCTGGCGGGTAAAAGGTATTTTTTTCGCGCGGTATGACTGCAGAACTTCTTTTATCGCCCGGGGAACCTCGTCGCGCGGCACCAAGAGACGGGAAAAAAATTGTCCTGCCCGGCTGCTGTGTTGGGT
>JAFGIQ010000267.1 GCA_016929575.1 candidate division FCPU426 bacterium | reverse complement strand
TTTTCTTCCCAATAATCCATCCGGTCAGGGCTGCCGCAGGCGTCCTTTTTCTTCCCAATAATCCATCCGGTCAGGGCTGCCGGAGATATCTTTTTGCCAAGAAGGCAGCGGAAAAGAAAAGTCCACGGTTGCAACCTTTTTTGGCGGACGGGCTCAATCCCTGCGGTTCGTGCACGCGTTCCCGCCCCACCTTGGCAAAAAGATATCTCCGGCAGCCTGGTGCCTACTGGCGCCAATTTATCAATAGTCATCGTATCTTTCTCAATCCTCATTTGGACACTTGTGAGGCAATGCAAATGATTTTAAGCTTTATCAATCTTTGTACTCTGTGGAATATGCGGATGGGATTTTACTTTCATCCGGGCAAGAGTGGTTTCAAGTTCTAAAAAACGCGCGGGATATCAAGCGTTAGGCGGGGTAACAATGGTGTTTTCCAAAATGCCTATTTGTGCAGACTCAACCCTGACCACATCCCCTGGTTTCATGCCTCCCACTCCAGGCGGAGTGCCGGTTAAAATGACGTCACCCGGAAATAGGGTCATGACCTCGGAAACAAAGGCGATGATCCGGGGTATGCTGAAAATGAAATCCGAAGTTTTTCCGGTCTGCTTGCATATGCCGTTTATGTACGTCTTGAATTCGATTTCCCCGGGATTGAGATCCGTAACCACACATGGTCCCATGGGACAAAATCCGTCAAAACCTTTGGCACGGGTCCATTGTCCGTCTTTTTTCTGCACATCGCGGGCAGTGATGTCATTAGCCAGGGTGTACCCGCGGATGTATTGCCGGGATTTTATTTCAGGAATATTTCGGCCTTGCGCGCCGATAACAATGGCCAGTTCCCCTTCATAATCCACCTGCTGGCTGACAGCCGGATAGACAATTTCATCTCCTGGCCCGGCCAGGGCGGTTGGAGGTTTCAGGAATAAAACGGGGTTTTCGGGTATGCGCATGCCCAATTCCAGGGCATGGCTGCGGTAATTCAAGCCTACGGCAATGATTTTGGAAGGACAGACAGGCGCCAAAAGCCTTGCTTTGGCAAGAGGAATGATATTCTCTGTTTGAACGACGGGCTCTTCCACCGAGTTCAACAAGGAATATCCATTGGCCAACTGCAGCGCCCAATGGCACACACTATCATGGCAAATACGCACTAAACGTATGGCAAGCAGTCCTTCCGTCAGTTAGTAGTTTTTCCGCCCTGTCTGCGCACATGGGATTCACTTCTGGCAGGTACAGCAAGATAAAGCAAGGTGTATGTCCCCCGGTTTCATTGCCTACAATCCGCTGGTATTATTCGGCGTATTTATGATAACCTTCCGGAACAAACCATTTGATAAAATTATATCCGATGCCGGCTGCTGCTGGTTCAATGCCCTGTATCCTGACCTGTACGGCCGGCAGGTTATCCGGCACATATAAAAAAATATACGGCAGCTCTTCGGCGATTTTCTCGTGCAACCGGTGGTAAATAAGTATTCTGCGGTCCCGGCTGTATGTCTGCCGCCCTTCCACCAACAAGCGGTCGACTTCCGGATTCTTATAATTTACAAAATTGAATTCATGTTCCCCGGTTTGTGAGGAATGCCAGATATTGTACAAATCAGGATCCCGGGCCAGGGCCCACCCCAGTAAAACCACGTCAAATTTGCGCTTATTGACAAATTCCGTCAAAAAAGTGCTCCAGGCAATGATCCGGATATTCACCTGAATGCCCACTTCCTTAAGCTGGCTTTGGAGAATGGTGGCCGTCTGTTCCCTGGTACGGTTGCCTTGATTGGTTAGTATGGTGAATTCCGCCTGTTTCCCGTCTTTCATCAATTTTCCATCTTTGTTATACCGATATCCCGCTTCCACAAAAAGCTCGCGCGCGCGCAAGGGATCATATGGCCGCGGCTTTACATCGGGATTGAAAGCCCAGGAACTGGGAGTCAAAGGACCGGTGCAGACTGCGCCCAGGCCTTCCAGCACACCTTTGACAATGGCCTCTTTATCAATGGCCATATCCAGGGCTTCGCGGAAGCGTTTGTCCTGGAACATGGGCTTTTGCAGATTGAATCCCAGATAGGTATACTGGTTTCCGGTGTATCGGTATTTGTTGAATCGGCGGTTGAAATCCGGGGTGTTGGCTTCGCCGGTAAACTGATTGGGGGTCAAGCCCATCATGTCCAGGGCCCCGTTTTGCAGCTCCAAAAATTGCACGGACATGTCCGGAATCACCCGAAAGACAACGCGGTTTAAATACGGGCGGCCCTCGAAATATTCGGGATTGGCCTTGAGCATGACGGATTCGGCGCGTTTCCAGGAGACAAACTTGTAGGGTCCGCTTCCCACCGGGCGAAAATTAAAGTCATCCGCCTTATTGACATCCCGGCCTTTGAGCAGATGCTTGGGTAAAATGGGCATGCCGCCCATTTTCTCCAAAGAAGGCGCAAAGGGTTCCTTGTACCACACCCGGAAGGTATACTCATCCAGGACCTGCGATTTCACAATGTTTTCATAATTACTGCGGTAGGCTGTTTTCACTTTGGGATTTAAATAGGTCCTCAGCGTAAACTCCACATCCTGGGCGGTCAATGGCATCCCATCCTGCCATTTGATCCCGGGTTTGAGCTTGAAGGTGATGATTTTGCCGTCAGGAGAAATTTCCCAGTTTTCAGCCAGCTCGCCTTCCAGGTTGAGGTCTTTGTCATAACGCAGCATGGAGCTGAAAATGAGACCGGTCACATCCGAGGATGCCGAGTCCGAGGCCAAAACCGGATTGAGAATCGCCGGATCGGCAATGGTTCCTTCCACGATGACATCACCATAGGCTGGAGAATAGACGCGCCCCTTGTCCGGTACTTTATCCGACATTTCCGTGCGCGTGCAGCTGGCCAGCAACAGCAGGGCGATGATCCCGGTAGCGGCAAATACTCTCTGAACAGGCATCCTCATGAAAACCTCCTAGTCTGCTTTGACAAATTTCGCCATTAAAAAAGGGCGGATTTCTTCGGGCACAAATTCGCTGACATCGCCGCCCAAGGCGGCAACTTCCTTGACCAGTGAAGAACTGATGTAGGTGTATTTTTCATCCGGCATCATGTAGATGATTTCAAATTCACGGTATAATTTTCGGTTCATCTGCGCCAGCTGAAATTCGTATTCGAAATCGGATACAGCCCGCAAGCCCCGCAAGGCCACATTGACCCGGCGGGAACGCATATAATCCACGAGCAATCCGGAAAAAGAGTCCACCTCCACGCGCGGCAGCACCTGGGTGGCCTCTTTCATCATTTGCACCCGTTCAGGCAATGAAAAAAATGCCTTTTTATGCGTATGCTCAGCCACGGCCACGATCATCTTGGAAAAATGTTCGCAGCAACGGCGGATTAAATCCACATGCCCGCGCGTCACCGGATCAAAAGTCCCGGGATAGATCACCAGTGTTTTCATTTTTCCTCCGGACAGCATGGCGCTTGCATTATATCGCGTCTGGTTGCCTGCTTTTGGCCGGGCATCAAGACCCATCGCCTTTTTCCACCCTTAAAGAACCGGTGTACCCGCAACTGCCCTATCCGCCTCATCATGGTCCAGAACAACCACGGCCAAAATTATAAATGAAATCCGCTTCCTGCACAACTTCTATTACGTCCGTGTCCCCCTAAACCCCTACCCTCCAATCCAAGCCCCGCGCCAAAGTCAACACTTCCACCCGCCGGGCTCCGGCTGATTTCAACACGCGCGCACACTCCTGGACTGTGGCACCCGTGGTATAAATGTCGTCCAAAAGCAGCCAAGA
>JAFGIQ010000023.1 GCA_016929575.1 candidate division FCPU426 bacterium | reverse complement strand
GTTCACAGCGCCGGTTTGGGCAGCGTATCGTGGGAAGGGCAGGGGCTGGACGGCAAACTGCCCAGGCCCGGGCTATATACACTGGAATTTTCCACTGGCGGGCAGAAATATTTCACGCAGGTGCAGTTGCAGCTTTGAAGGGCGAAGCCCCAACAGGGGGATTGTCATGAGTGCTATACGGGCTTCGTCGTTTTGATGCGCTGATCAGGGGGCCAGTCATCTCCTTCTCGCCACCCCGGTATGATTTAATCCGGGATCCGGGGATTTCAAGTGGAGGCTGCCCTGGATGCCCGTATGAGGCGCGAAACGATTTTTCCCGCACAGCGTGCTGTGCCGGGGTTTGTTGCTCGTTTGGGAAAATGGAAAAGACATGCGGCCGCAAAGGGGCGCAGACTTACAAAAGGAGCCTTCATCATGACTTGCGCAAGAACAACCATGTTTTGCTGTGCGTTCTTTTTATGTCTGGGAGTCGCGGGTCTGGTCCTGCCTTTGTCCGCCCAACAGGATGACTCGATCATCAGCACCTATCAAAAAGCCCTGGCCGCTGATCCCAATGACGTCATCGCCCAGTTCAACCTCGGGCTGGCCTATTACAACATGGAGCGCATCCAGGAAGCGAAGGCCGCGCTGGAAAAATGTCTGGCTTTAAACCGCCGGGACCAGGCCGCGCACCGGGAAGTGGACGGGCCGGCCAACCAGCTGCTGGGCATTTTATACTACTCCCATCTGAAAGACGACCGCCGCGCCATCAATTATTTCCGCAGCAGCCTGCAACACCTGCCCGATGACGCGGACACCCACCATGCCATGGGCCTGACCTATCTGCGCCTGAAGGAATACGGCAATGCCGTGCAGTCCTTTAAAAAGGCGCTGGAAAACGGCCGCGCCCAGGATCCCGAAGTCTTCTATTCCATGGGGCGCGCGCATTATGAGATGGGCCAATACAAGGAAACCATAGAAAGCTATGAACAGTCCCTGCGCCTAAAACCGGATTTCCAGCCCGCGCTTGAGGCCCTGGCGCTTTTGTACCATCGCCAGGAGCAGAATGAAAAAGCCATCGTGATGCTCAAACGCCTGGTCAAGCTCGATCCCATGAATTTCAACGCCAATTACCTGCTGGGCCTCAATTACTACCGCCAGAAAAACTATTCGGAGATGGTGGCGGCCTACAACCGCGCCGTGGCCGTGAAACCCGACCTGGCGGACGCCCATTACAACCTGGGCATGGCCTATTACTATCAGACGCGGTATGACCTGGCTATTGAAGCCCTGAAAAAAGCCGTCACCCTCAATCCCAAGGACGGAGAGGCCTTCAACCTGCTGGGCCAGGCCCAGTCCGCTGCCGCGGAATTGCATCTGCAAAACGGCACCCTGGCCATTGCCAAGGAGCAATACAATGAGGCGATTGCCGAGTTTCAAAAGGTCCTGCAGATTGACGCCACCCATCATAAGGCCAAGGCCCTGCTGGAGGACAGCGAGCGCAAGCTGAAGGAGGAGTATGAGGCGCACATGCTGCTGGCGGGAAAATTTTACCGGGACAAACGGCTTGAAGACGCCTACAACGAATACGAACTGGCCCTGCGCCTGGATCCGGGTTCGCAGGAAGCGCGGGAAGGCTTGCGGGTGACCAAGGTGCAGCTGGGCAAACTGCTGGCCGGCAAGCTGGCCAGCGGCAAGGAGGCGGAAAAAATGGGGGATTACCAGTCAGCCCGCGAACGGTATGAAGCCGCCTTGCAGCTGCAGTCCAATTACGCCCCTGCCCGGGAGGCGTTGCGCGCCCTGGAGGGCAAACTGCTGGCCATGATAAAAAACCTGCATGCGGGCGCGAAAAAGATGATGGCCCAGGACGACTTGAAAGAGGCAATTGTCAAATACCGGCGCATGAAGGATTTGGCGGTGATTATCGGCAACGCGGAATGGGAGGAAAAAGCCCTTGCCAGTTTGACCCGCGTCAATGATATGAAAGCCGAGACCATTAAAAATTATTTGGAGAAGGGCAAGCAGGCGTACAAGAGCAAGGCCAATATCAATGCCACCAAATTATTCAACAAGGTGCTGGCCCTGGATCCGCAGAACAAAACAGCCAATGAATACATCATGAGACTGACTGGAACGCAATCCGCAGCCAAAGTGGCGGCCGAGAAGGTAAAAGAGATGTACTATAAAGGCGTGGATTTGTACGTCAAAGGGCGCATTGAAGAAGCCATCAAAGCCTGGCAGGAAGTGATTGAGCTGGATCCGGACAACCAGGATGCGCAGATCAACATTGAACGCGCCCAGGCCAAGCTGGTGGCCATCCGCAAATTGACCGAGGGAAAATAAGGCAAAAGCGAGGCAGGAAAGGGGAAATAAAGCTGTGAAACCGCAAGACGTGAGTTCCAATTCAGAGGCCGCGGCCGAAGCGCTGCCGTCCAAATACGATCCGCAGGCCACGGAAGGGAAGTGGTACGCCCGCTGGGAGCAAGCCGGCCTTTTCCAGGCGAATCCGCAATCACCGCAAAAGGCGTTTGTCATCGTCATTCCGCCGCCGAATGTGACCGGCTCTTTGCATATCGGGCATGCCTTGAACAATACCCTGCAGGATATTTTGTGCCGGAGCAAACGCATGCAGGGCTTTGACGTCCTGTGGGTGCCGGGATGCGACCATGCCGGGATTGCCACCCAAAATGTGGTGGAGCGGCAGCTGCAAAAGGAGAATAAAACCCGCCAGGAAACGGGGCGCGAGGCTTTTTTGGCGCGCGTCTGGCAGTGGAAGGAAGCCTACGGCGGCACCATCATGCGCCAGCTCAGGCGGCTGGGTTCTTCGCTGGACTGGTCCAGGGAGAGGTTTACCATGGATCCGGGCCTGTCCGCAGCGGTCAAGGAAGTGTTTGTCAGACTGTACGCCGAGGGGCTGATTTACCGGGGCGATTACATCATCAATTGGTGCCCGCGCTGCCATACCGCCTTGTCGGATATAGAAACCGAGCACATCGACACCAACGGCCACTTGTGGTCCATCCGCTACCCCCTGGCAGACGGCAGCGGCGGCATTATTGTGGCCACCACCCGGCCGGAGACCATGCTGGGCGATACGGCCGTGGCCGTGCATCCGGAGGATGAAAGGTATAAAGACCTGGTGGGAAAAAAAGTGCTGCTGCCGCTTTTAAAACGGGAGATCCCGGTGGTGGCGGATTCTTACGTGGACCGGGCCTTTGGCAGCGGTGCGGTCAAAATCACGCCTGCGCATGATCCGAATGATTTTTGGGTCGGGGACAGGCACAAGCTGCCGCGGATCAAGGTGATGAATCCGGATGCCAGCATGAGCGCTGAGGCCGGCCCCTACGCGGGACTGGACCGCTTGGCCTGCCGGAAAGCCGTGCTGCGGGATTTGGAGCAGGAGGGGCTCCTGGTGAAAACAGAGGAGCACCAGCACGCCGTGGGGCATTGCTACCGCTGCCACACTGCCGTTGAGCCGTATTTGTCGCGGCAGTGGTTTGTAAAAATGAAACCCCTGGCCGGGCCCGCGCTCCAAGCCGTGCAACAGGGCCGCATCCGCTTTACGCCGGATCATTGGGCCAAGCATTATACGGAGTGGATGGAGAACATCCGCGACTGGTGCATATCCAGGCAGATTTGGTGGGGGCACAGGATTCCCGCCTGGTATTGCCAATCCTGCCAGGAAGTGCATGTGGCCGCAGAACCGCCCGCAGCCTGTACAAAATGCGGCCATTCCTCCCTGGCGCAGGATGAGGATGTGCTGGACACGTGGTTTTCC
>JAFGIQ010000266.1 GCA_016929575.1 candidate division FCPU426 bacterium | reverse complement strand
GAGATTTCGGGGGGCCGGGAACAATTCCCGCGGAACTGGGCCTCAGCGACAAGCAAACCGAGCAGATCCGGTCTGCGCGCACAGAAGGCCGCAAGCAGGCAATTCCGCTGCAGGCGGAGCTCAAGACCCTGCATCTGGACCTGCGCGAAGCCATGGCAGCCGATTCGCCAAGCGAGCGCGCCATCATGGAGTATGCGGACAAGATCTCCGGAGTGCACGGCAAGCTCTTGAAAAACCGTCTGCAAACGGAGCTGGCCGTCCATTCCCTGCTCACGCCCAAACAGCGGAAGGAATGGGAGAAAATACGCAGCCAGCGCCATCATGGCAAAGGCCGGGATGGTAAAAAAGGCCCGCAGGGCACCCGCCCGCGCTGATCGTGCTATTCCGCCCCATAAGCGGCTCCTGGTGCTTCACCCGGCGAGGGCGCACAGGGGCCGCTCTTGGGTTTAAAGCATGTTGACTCCCGGGTATCCTGCAGGCATGTCCTTTTTCGGGTATTTTTTCAACATGCCGCCGATGATTTTTATCATTGCAGAATGAAAATCAGGGCCAGCAGCACGCCGGCCATCAGCAGGATCAATGCCAGATAACCCCAGTGAAGGGTGTTTTCGCTTTTGCCCGGAGCCTGCTTAAAATATTTTCCATACACCTTCATGACCTCATTGGCGCTGGGATCAGCGGGGTCCAATTCGCATCCCTGGCGCAAATCGCTCAAAGCAGCCTGCCGCTGGCGCAGCATCATCCGCAACAATCCCCGCATCAGATAGGCGGCCCCGTAATCGGATTTTTTTTCGATGGCAGCAGTCAAATCCTCAATCGCCCCCTGTTTGTCTTCCAGATCAATCCGGACAACGGCGCGGTTGTAATACACTCTGGGGTTTTGCGGCAGCAGCCGTTCGGCGGAATTGAAATCCTCCAGGGCGCCGGTTTTGTCCCCTGAATCTGATTTCATGATGCCGCGGCTCATGTAAGCATTGCCCTGGGTGGGATCCAATTCCAGGGCCCGGTTAAAATCCGCCAGCGCGGCCTCAGGGCTGCCGTGCGCCTCGTGGAATATCCCGCGATTGGCGTAATATTCGGCGTTCTCCGGTTCCAGCGCCAGGGCCCGGTCAAAATCCGCCAGCGCCTGCCCGGATTGGTCCATGGCCTCATACGTCAAAGCGCGTTCATAATACGCCATTGCATTTTCCGGATCCAGCCGGAGCGCCTGATCGTAATTCTCCAGCGAACGCGCGTAATCCCCGGCATCGTAGGAAATGGCGCCGCGCCCGATGAAAAATTCGGCGTCGCTTAAATCCGTGTATGTTTCTTTTTCTTTTTTATTGCCCTGTTTGGCTCCCTGTGCCGCCTGCGCCAGCCTGTCGATATCCTCTTCCTCCATGACCTCAATGATTTCCAGCGCCCGTTTCTTGCTGCCGGCCAAAATCTCGAGCAGCGCCTCCAGCTGGTCATTCTGCAACCGGTCCATGCAGCCTGCAAACAACTGCCGCGCCTCTTCCATTTTCCCCTCTGCCAGGCATTTTTTCATCAGGCGGGAAAATTCCTGTTCCGGAGGCCCCGAAAAAGACTGGTCGAAATCGGTGAATTTTTTATGTTCCGCCAGTGCGCGCGCACCGTCCCCGGACGCCCAGGCGAACATTACGGCCAGAAGAAGGTACGTTGCTTTGCTCTGCCCTTTTTTGTAATGTGCCCATATGTCTTCGCCGTGTTCCCTGAGCGCGCGGAGGTGTTCCGGCAGGGGCAGGTCATCGGCCCCGCCGGTTGCGCCGCCCAAAAGAAGCCGCCGGAATACATACTCGGCCAGACCCAAAAAATAAAATTCCGTTTCAACCGTATAGGATTGATCCACGGTTTCCAGGGATTTAAGCAGGCGCGCCATCCGCACGCAGCCGGCGGAAGTGGCGGGCTCTTTGCGCATATCCCTGAATTGAACGATTTTGGCCCGCAATTCGTCGCGTCCGGCCTCCAACTCCCTGCGCAGATACTCCTTGTCCATGATATCGCCTTTTCCCCTTCCCCGGCCGCGGCCAACAATGCAGACGCCGCCATGCCTTTTGCCGGGCTGCAGGCCACGCCAGGCCTGCTATGGTATCTGGGTGGGATCCCAGGCTGTCCGGTATCCTTCATCCAAAGCGTCAATGCGCGCCATTTCCCCGTCCGACAGCGTAAAATCAAAAACAGCCGCATTTTCCTCGATCCTCTGCGGCTGGATGGATTTGGGAATCACGGCCACACCGTGCTGGATGATCCAGCGCAGGATGATCTGGGCTGAAGTCCTGCCCCGGGCGCGGGCCATGGCTGCCAGTACAGGATCCGCCAGGCGCTTCCCCCGCGTCAGCGGGCTGTAGGCTTCCAGCTGCACCCCGTTTTGCCGGCAATAATCCAGCAGCTCTTTTTGATATAAAAAAGGGCTGAATTCCACTTGATTCACAGACGGAATTTCTTCCGTTTCATCCAGCACTTCCTGCAGGTGGCGGATGGTGTAGTTGCTCACGCCGATGGCGCGGCATTGCCCGGATTTTTTCAGCTCACACAGGGCGCGCCAGGTCGCGCTGCGCTTGCCGGTGACCGGCCAATGAATCAGATAAAGATCCGCGTATTCAAGTCCCATGCGTTTCAAACTCGCGGCGCACGCCTGAAGCGTGGCGTCGTATCCCTGGTCGTCATTCCACACCTTGGTGGTGATGAATACATCCTGCCTGGGCAGGCCGCTGCGCCGGAGCGCTTCGCCCACCGAATGCTCGTTCATGTAAACAGCCGCCGTGTCAATGCGGCGGTAGCCGTGTTGCAGGGCGTGGAGCACGGCCTGCACGGTTTGGCCGCCTTCGGGCATCTGCCACACGCCCAAGCCCAGCCGCGGCATGGCAATCCCGTTGTTTAACATGCAAAACCTGTCGCGTTCTTCCGCCTTCATTTTCACCTGCCTCGGCCTCCGGGCCGGACCGCTCCGGGAGGGCCCATAAAAGGAGTATATTCCTGCCTGCGCATTTCATACAAAACAAAATCCTGGTCTTCAAAAATCAAGGGCCAGCCGCGCAGGCGCAGCAGCTCCATGATTTTTTCCTTGTCTGTGATGGCGCCCTTCGGGGCGGCAAAATACCCGGCCCCTTTCATCATCAATTCATCCAGGTCAAGCGGCGTCATCTCCTCCAATTCGTACGGCAAAACCACCCAGCCCTTGCGGTCCAAATAATAAAGCAGGCTGGGGCAGCTGATCCGGTGCTTCATGCGTTTATACCAGCGCGGATTTTCCTTGCCGTCCGTGTCGATCACTAAAAACCGCGCCTGCCGGGGCGTGAGGTCCCTGACCTTCTGCGCAAAAGCATGCGAACTCCGCGAATAGGGATACACGAAATACAAAAAGTGCTCCCGGTAAAAAACCAGGCAGATCAAAACCAGCAATACAAAAGTGAAACGCGCGACGATCTTCTCCGGAAACCCGGTCTTGAGGGTCAGGATGCCCCGGGCCATGAAAATGCCGGCTATCGGCACGATGAAAATCTGGTAATACTCCAGCACCCGGATTCCTTCGGCCACGACCAGGGTAAAGAGCAGCTGTGAAAAAGCCCAGACGTAAAGAAATGTTCTGCCGGCAACAACCTCGCGCTTGAAAAAACCGGCAAAAAAACCAAGCAGGCTCAGGGCCCCGCCCAGGGGAGTCAGTTGCAGCACAAAAAAGCGTTCTGCCAGCAGCATCCAAAACGGGGGATACAAAAGCAGCTTGGGCACCGTAAACTTGTTGTACCCCGCCCCGCTGATGACGCCAAAACTCAAACCCGTCTCCAAAAACAGGTTGTAGGCGTGCGCATACCACAAAACCGGCGGGATCAAGACAGTCAGAAAAAAGAGAATCATCCTGCGCGACTTGTAAAAATCCCAGCCGGACTTGTCCCACAATATGCCCGCCATGGGCGCAAGCATGGTGACAGCCGTAAGCTTGGCCAACACCGCCAGGCTGGTGGCCGCCCAGGCAATCGCCCCCCACCACCACGCGTTTTTTTCCCCGACCCATCTGAAAAAAGCGTACAAGCCGGCGAGGTAAAAAAACATCATCATGCTTTCCGGCATAAAAGCCCTGGTGTAATGAACGACCATGGGTGAAAGGGCGTACATAAAAGCGCTGTATACGGCTGTTTCAAAATCAAATAATCTGCGCACAAAAATAAATATTATCCAAACTGTGCCCACGGCAAAACCAAGAGAAACCATCCTGCCGATTATTTCTTTTGGCCCGAAAACATGATACCAGCCGGCCACCAGATATGGATACAGCGGAAATTCCGATTCCACATACCCGGCCGTATCTCCCCGCCAATCAACCCGCGGATAGAAAATATTCATGTCTTCCGTGTAAAAATTCCTGGCAATGGCAGCTGTATCGGCCTGGCGCCAATATTGCCTGTCCACCAAAGGCTTGGTAATGCCGAACAAGCGGATGAGGACAGCGCTCCCCAGCAGTATCCAAATAGTCAGGATTTGGGCGCGTGTGGACACGTGTTTGGCTCCTTCAGCCGGGATGGCATATATCATACCCCTTAAACCGCATTTAGAAAAGGGGTAGAAAATCCGTTCCCGGCCCATCTTATCAGCAAGGTGTCACCCTTTTACTTTTTCATCACGAAGGAAGCAAAACAACACCCGCCGTCATGCCCGTCTTCGCGTTCTCTTTGTCACCCCGTGGCCGTAGCGAAGGCGGACGCGGCTTCGTGGTGAATATGTTTCAGGCTTGTTCGTCTCTTCCATGTTTAGAAGAGCGGCGATTGGCATCAGGCCCCGACTTTATAGTCCAAGCATTTTTTTAAGTTCTGCAAGATTTCTTCGCCAGGATGGCCCCAATTGTTTTGCAGCATACGTGAAATCCTTTACGGCCTGGGTGTAATCCCCTGTCTTTTCACGTAAAAGCCCCAAATTGGCGTGCGCTTCGGGCCGTCCGGGATGCAAAGCCTGGGCCCGCAGCCAAAATATTCCGGCTGAATTCCAATCATTGCTCCGGGCAGCCATATTGCCTTTGTTGATCAACTCCGCATATTCATCGTCCGTGACCGCCTGCGCCAAATACCGCTGCCGCACCAGCTGTTGCGGCAGCAGCTCCTGGAGCAGTTTCCGGCCAAAGGCTTGAAATGCCAGGGCCATCAATTCTTCGTCAGCCAGACAAACCCCTTCCAGACAACGTCCGTTCTCACGGACGCTGGCATACTCCTGCAACAATTCTGTTTGTCCCTGCCATAAAACCGCTCCATCCCCGGTGCGTACCAGGCGTGCTTCTGCCTGCACACGGACCTGGCGGGTGATGTTTTCCCGCTTTATTTGAATGTATACTGGAACAGAGCGAATGATAACACGGGTGTTTCCCCGGGCATCCACCGCCAGCTCTTCCTCCTGTCGGAATCCCTGCTGGCGGATCACCATTTCCGTGGCGATAAACGGCCTTATTTCCGCGGCCGTGATATCGCCAAACAGCAGGCCCCGGGCATTGAGATCCTGCCCCAATTGCTGAATGACCCTCTTTTCCTGAAACCGGCTGCGGGTGACGCGCAGGCGTTGAAAAGCCTGCCTGGTGGGACCTGAGGACAGCACGCGGGCAGCGCCTGTTTCATTGATCACGGCTGCCAGCGCCTGAGCCATAGCCGCGCCCCAGTGCGGTTGTCCCAGGGGATTGCCAAAATCAAGCACGGCCAGAGTGTGAATGTCTGCAAAATCAATTTTACCGGGTTTGGTGACCGTATAGTGTATGGGATGCTGCATACTGGCGCAGGCCGCGAGACCACCAATTGCGCCCAGCAGCAGGCAGGCGGCAGTGAAAACGCGCCCTGTTGATAATTTTCCGGTCTGTCCCGCCTGCTTTTCCTTCCTTTGTCTTCTTGCCCCAGGTTGCATTGTCATTACGCCCTTCCCGCAACGATGCGGCTGCGTCAAAAGCCGTTTTGTTGCCCGTCATACCCGCCTCATACCGGCATCCAGGGTGACGAAGCCGGATACCCCCGCATCAGACAGAGTTGCCGGAAGAATATCGCAGCCTGCCACCATGCTACCGGCCCGTGTATTTTTTCTTCAAGGTATCCTGAATGCGGCGGGCCAGCGCCAAACCAATGCCCTCAACTTTGGCCAATTCAGCCGTATCCACCTGCAACAGCGACTCCACGCTGCCAAAAGCGCGCAATAAAACGCGCCGCCGTTTTACCCCCAGCCCTGGAACCAAGTCCAGATCCGACAGCTTCATCCTCCGGCCCCGCAGGTGGCGGTGATAGGTGATGGCAAAACGATGGGCCTCGTCCCGCAACCGGGTCAGGAAGCCGAGCGCCTGGCTGTTTTTCGGCAAAAGCAGCGGCTCCTTTTGCCCTGCCAGGTAGACCGCTTCCTCTTTTTTCGCCAAGCCGATCACCGGCAGATGGGAGAACTGCAGGTCCTGGAGCACTGCCCGGGCGGCGGACAGCTGCCCGGCGCCTCCGTCCACGACGATCAAATCCGGCGGTGTTTCCCGCCCTTGTTGCAGCCGCCGCAGGCGTCGGAACAACACCTCCTGCAGCATGGCAAAATCATTGGGCCCCTCTACACTCCTGATGCGGTAGCGGCGGTATTTGTTTTTATCCGGATGGCCGTTGCAAAAAACCACCCGCGAGCCCACCGCATCCTGCCCGGCAATATTGGAAATGTCATATCCTTCCACCAGCAGCGGAGGCCCGGAGAGTCCCAGGCGGGCGGCCAGATCTGTCAGGATTTTGCGGTTCTCCTCGCTTAATTCGGCTGCGCTGCCTTCGGCCTGGTGTTTTAAATGAAGCCAGGCGTTGTTCTCGGCCATTTTCAGCAGACGCTGCGCTTCTCCATCGGCCGGGAGCCGGATGTTGACGGGCGGGCGTTGGCCGGATGCAAGCCATGACTGGATCATGCCCTCATCATCCGGATGCAAGGGCAGGACAATCTCCGCCGGCACCATGACCGGTTGGGAATAGTACTGCGTCAATACCTGCGAAAGAACCGCGCTGTCGGCGTGCGCCCCGGCGCCCCGCAGATAAAAATGCCGCCGGCCCTCAAGTTTTCCCGCCCGCACAAAAAAGACCTCCACCGCGGCCAGGTTTCCCGAACGGGCCAAACCAAAAACATCTCGGTTTTCCCTGTGCGTGGAGCTGACCGCCGGCTGGTGCCGTATGCGCTGCAGCACCTCTAATTGGTCGCGTAAACGGGCGGCGTTTTCATATTGCTGGGCCTCGGCCGCCTGCTCCATGCGGGCCTGAATCCCGGGTGAAATGGGGTCCAAACCTCCCTCCAGAAAGCCGCGGACAGCGCGGACCTTCCGGGCATAGGCGGCAGGCGTGATCAGCCCCATGCAGGCGCCGTCACATTGTCCCATCTGGTGGTACAGGCAGACGCGTTTGGACGCCTCATGCCGGCGGATAGCATGCTTAAGCTGGCACAGGCGAAAGTGCCTCGCAACCGCACGCACGGCCTCTTTCAAAGGGCCGGCAGCGGCAAAGGGGCCGAAATACAAGGCATCGTCCGCAAACGGTTTCCGGGTCATCAGCAGACGCGGAAAATCCTCCTGCACGGTCAGTTTGAGGTACGGGTAGCTCTTGTCGTCCCGCAGCAGGACATTGTACCGCGGCTGATGCTTTTTAATCAGCGTATTTTCCAGAATCAGGGCTTCGACTTCGGAATCCGTCACCACAAACTCAAGGGTGTGAATTTTGGCCACCAAAGCCCGGGTTTTGGGATCCAGGTTTTCCGGCGAACGGAAATAGGAGGCCAGGCGCTTGCCCAGCGAGACCGCCTTGCCGATGTAGATGATTTTTTGGTGCTGATCCCGCATCAAATATACGCCGGGGGAATCCGGCGGATGCAGCCGGCGCAAGTCTTCTTTTGTCATCACGAGGATTCACTCCCTGCCCAGGCGCCGGGACACGCGTTTCTCCACCTGGCGCGGCACCAGGCGTGTTTTCCGCCTGCGCGTCCGGGCTGTGTCCGGCGGAGAATAAAAGGCACGGCCTGGATTCAGGTTGCGCAGGGATTGGATCTGATCGCGCAAAAGGGCGGCGCGCTCAAAATCCAGCCCGGCGGCGGCCTTCTTCATCTCGTTCTCCATAAGGACAATGCGGCGCGGAATCTGCTCCGGCGCCAGGTATTCTCCCGCCGTTTCCTGCACTGTCGGGATGGTATAGTAATCCAGCTCGGAAACAGACGCCAAAATATTGACGATGTTCTTTTTAATGCTTGCGGGGGTAATGCCGTGCTGTTGATTGTACGCCATCTGCAGGGCGCGCCTGCGGTTGGTCTCCGAGACGGCCTTCTCCAGCGACGGGGTCATGCGGTCCGCGTAGAGGAAGACTTCGCCGCCGCTGTGCCGGGCTGCGCGGCCGATGGTCTGAATCAGGGAAGTGGCGGAGCGCAAAAATCCTTCTTTATCCGCATCCAACACGGCGACCAGGGATACTTCGGGCAGATCCAGCCCTTCCCGGAGCAGGTTGATGCCCACCAGACAATCAAACACTCCGGCCCGCAAATCGCGGATGATGGCCACGCGGTCCAGCGTGTCGATGTCGGAATGCAGGTAACGCGCCTTGATGCCGGACTGGGAAAGATGCTCGGTCAGGTCTTCGGCCATGCGCTTGGTCAGGGTGGTCACCAGCACCCGCTCCCCGCGCTCCTGCCTCCGTTTGATCTCCCCCAGCAGGTGATCCACCTGGTTTTTCAGGGGAAAAACCGTCACTTTCGGATCCATCAGGCCCGTGGGCCTTATGATCTGCTCCACGATCTGCGGCCCGCTTTTTTGCAGTTCATAAGGCCCGGGCGTGGCGGAAACAAAAAGCAGCTGGCGGGCACGCTTTTCAAATTCCTCAAAATACAGGGGCCGGTTGTCAAAGGCCGAAGGCAAACGGAAACCATAGTCCACCAGCGTCTTTTTGCGGGAATGGTCGCCTTTGTGCATGCCCCGCAGCTGGGGCACGGTCACGTGCGATTCATCGATCACAATCAGGCCGTCGTCCGGCAGGTAATCGAGCAGGGTGTAGGGCGGCTGCCCGGCCCGGCGCCCTTCCAGATGCCGGGAATAATTTTCAATCCCCTGGCAGTAGCCCAGCTCCTGGATCATCTCGATATCAAAAGCCGTCCGGCGTTTCAGGCGTTCGGCTTCCAGGTGTTTTCCCTGTTTTTCCATTTCCGGGAGCCATTCCGTCAACTCCTGCCGTATGGAGGCAATAGCACTGGCGATCTGTTCATACGGCATCACATAGTGGCGGGCCGGATAGATCTTTACCCGCGTGCATTCCTCCAACACTGCGCCGCTCAAGGGATCAATGCGCTTGATCCCCTCCAGGGTGTTGCCGAAAAAATCCAGGCGCAGAGCCTGCTCCGCATAGGCGGGAAATACCTCCACCACGTCCCCTTTGACGCGAAACCTGCCCCGGTAAAAATCAAGATCATTGCGGACGTAAAGCATCTCCACCAGCTGGTGCAGCAAGTCATCGCGCGCCATGTGGGCGCCTGTTTCCAGCAAGCGGTACATGTTGCGGTAGATGTCAGGAGAGCCGATGCCGAAGATGCAGGACACGGAGGCCACCACAATGGTGTCCCGCCTTTCCAGCAGCGCGTGCGTCGCTTCCAGGCGCAGCCGGTCCAGCTCCTCGTTGATGGCGGCGTCTTTTTCAATATACGTGTCCGGTCCGGGCAGATAGGCTTCCGGCTGGTAGTAATCGTAGTAGGAAACAAAATAGCGCACCGCGTTGTTCGGAAAAAATTCTTTGAATTCTCCGTACAGCTGGGCGGCCAGGGTTTTGTTGTGCGAAATGACCAGCGTCGGCCTTTGCAGGTGCTGGATGAGGTTGGCGATGGTAAAAGTCTTTCCGGAACCGGTGACTCCCAGCAGAGTCGCGGCCGGCGCGCCGGCGCCCACCTTGTCGGTCAGGGCCGCGATGGCCCGGGGTTGGTCTCCGCTGGGCTGATATCCGGACACCAGCTTGAACATGCCATCCCCTCCTTACAGGAAAATGGGGACGTAGTTGCAATAACGCTTTAACTACTTCAACGAGGCGTATTTCAGGCGCGTTTTGATCGTTAAAGCGTTATTGCAACTACGTCCCCATTTCAAAGGCGGTCAGAGTTTTTTCTTTTCGTAGATCTGGACTAAAATATTGCGCACATCCTTGTTTTGCGGATCCAGCTCCAGGATATTTTGGGCCAGGCGCATGGCCTCGACCAGCATATTCTGGTGGATGTACATCTGGGCCTGGGTCATCAGCACTTGAATATTCTGGTTTTTCTCCTCGCCTGTTTTTTCCGCGGCAGCGGGAGCGCCGGTAACGGCGGCGCCATTCGCAGCGCCGGCGGCTTGTTGTTTTTCACGGTTGCGCCTGTCCTGTACGGCCAATCGCAGTTTTTCCTCGGCTTGCATGCGCATTTTTTCCATCTCCGCCGTGTT
>JAFGIQ010000265.1 GCA_016929575.1 candidate division FCPU426 bacterium | reverse complement strand
AGCGGGGATTTTTGATCTGAGTGGTAGAAAGGCATTATCTTATGCCGCATCTCCGCTTATGGCGGAGATGTCCCCGGGCTTAACCTGTTTTTCAATAATGCTCTTCCTCTCCGGTCGCGAAGTTAAGACCGGGCATGCGCCCAGCATGCGCTGGGCAGGCCCGGCGTACTTGTCCGGCGAATGCCGGAGGCCGGGGAATTCGCGGTGGCATATTAAAACGCTTTCCGTGCCTCTGCCTTGGCAATCAATTGCCGCCCTTTGTCCTCCGCCCCGGAGTTCCCTGCGGACGCCGCCCGCTGTCCCTGCGGGGCATCCCCTGGGGGGGATGAGAAGGCAATGGTTTTGCCCCGCGGGATGTGAGCTTCAAACGCACTTTGATGTCCTGCCCGATCGCATACAAGGTCGGCACCCAAAAAAGCGTCAAGGCCGTGGCAAAAGTGATTCCCCACAGCATGGCCATGACCATGGGTTGAATAAACGGATCAGATCCTCCAAAACCGTAAGCCGTTGGCAAAAGCGCCACCGCCGTTGTCAGCGTGGTCAGGATGACCGGACGCAGCCTGGTCTCGGCCGCATCCAGAATAGTCTCGTGCATCGTATGCCCCAACTCCTTGCGCTCCAAAGCCAAATGGTTTATAAAACTCAGAATGATCAGAGAATCGTTCACTACCACCCCGCTCATGCCCAAAATTCCGATGACAGCCAAAAAACCCATGGCCATGCCGTGCGCCCAAAAGGCCAGAATAACGCCAATGAGTCCGAAAGGAATGGCCACCAGAATAATCAGCGGCTGGGTAAGGGAATTGAGCACAATCACCAAAATGGAATAAATCGCCAAAACCGCCAAAAATCCGGCCTTGCCCATATTGTGCATGACTTCCGCTGATTCCGCCGCTTCACCGGTGGTGATGATCCTAATTCCCGGATACCTCCTGCTTACATCCGCAAATTTTTCCAGAACTTTCTCATTCACCTCGTTGGAAGTGGTAACATGCGTATCCACGTCGGCGGCAACAGTCACCACGCGCTGGCCGAGATAATGCCGGATGCCCTGTAAAACCGGACGCCGTTCCAAACTGATGATCGCCCGCAGGGGAATCAGGTTGCCCATATGATTGCGCACCTGCAGGTTGTGCAAAGTGCGCTTGGTTTGCCGGCTTTTTTCATCCAGGCGCACCCTGATGTCCACCTCTTCCTGCTTAAACCGCACCGAAGTGACAACTTCCCCTTCAAAGGCCATCCGGACGGTATTGGCGACTTGCGCAACCGTAAGATGCCGGCGCGCCAATTCGTCCTGGTCGATATGAATCACTTCCTCGTCCCGGGAGAATTTTAAATCCGCGTCCGGATCAATCACGCCGGGAAGCCCGCGCAAAAACCCCAATACTTCGTCCAGCGCGGCTTTCTGTAATTCCGGATCATCGCCCACAATGTTTAATTCCACTGCCCGCCCCACCGGCGGACCGCCGCTGTCGATTTCAAAACTGATCTGCTCAAAACCCTCGAGTCTCGATGTGGCGGCCCTCAGATCCTCCACGATCTCCGTGGCCAACCGCAACCGTTCCCCGTAGGGATTGAGGCGGAAATAGATCATGGCCAGGTTGTCTCCATACATCTCGTCTCCGGCAATGCTTTGATCCATTCCCACCCAGCTTTCAAATTCCAGCAACTCCTTTTTCGGCAGGGCGCTGAGCAGCGCTTCCACTTCGGCGACCTTTTTCCGCGTGGCTGCAAAGGAGCTGCCGACCGGGGTTTCTATATGGACATACAATTCCTCCGCTCCCTCCTGGGG
Organism: candidate division FCPU426 bacterium; assembly: GCA_016929575.1. GTDB lineage: Bacteria > Oederibacteriota > JAAXVQ01 > JAAXVQ01 > JAUVAV01 > JAFGIQ01. The sequence goes on along the minus strand of JAFGIQ010000265.1, from coordinate 2,323 downwards.
AAAAAGGATGAACTTGAGATGGTTGGTAGCCATATACGTCACCAGGCCCAGAAACAACAACCCTCCCAAAACCACCTGGTAGCGGTTGCGTAAAGCTTTTTTCAGGATATTTTTATAAAACCGCCGCAATGATATGAACAGGGGGTCTGCCAGCGCGCCTTTTTCTTTCCAGTTCGCCGACTTGACGCCTCCGGCTGCCAAATGGCTCGGGAGGATGAAAAAAGATTCCAGCAAGGATCCCAGCAGCGTCCCAATGACAATAATTGGAATCATGCGGATAAAAAGCCCGAGCATTCCGCCCAGGGAAAACAGCGGCAAAAATGCCACGATGGTCGTGCTGACCGTGGCCGCCACCGGCGCCGCCACCTCCGTGACCCCCCGCAGTGCCGCCTGCATAACCGGCATGCCGTTTTCCTGATGCCGGTGGATGTTCTCCGCCACCACTATCGCGTCATCCACCAGCATGCCCAGAACCAGAATAAAAACCATAATGGACACGGAATCAATGCTTCCGCCGGTAAGCGCATGGGCCATGAAGCCGACGCCCAGGGCAAACGGGATCCCCATCGCCGTCCAAAAAGCCACGCGTAAATTCAGAAAAACCACCAATATGGCCATCAGCAGGACAAACCCGATCACCGCATTGTTGCCCAAGATTCCCAGCCGCCGCCGGGTAATGCGGGTGTTATCCCTGGTCTTGATGACATTCAGCTCTTGGGGCAGGCTCTTTTGCATGCTTTGTAAATACTGGTCCACTTCCTCCATCACCTTGATGGAATCCGCGGATTTCTTCTTATGGATGCGAAGCGCGATGCATTCCTTGCCTTTTATCCGGTGTTCAAAATGCCGGTCCTTGTAGCCGTCGTCCAACACCGCCAGATTGGCAATGGTCAGCCGCTGCCCCTCGAAATTGGAGCGCACAATCACCTCCGCGATTTCCTGGGGATGGGTGAATTCCGCCAGCGTTAGCACGGTCGTGGCGTCCGCATACGATTCCAGCGAACCTCCGGTCAGCCGGATATTGCGGTTCCGAATGGCTTCAATGACGTCGCTTAAAGAAAGAAAATATTCCCTCAGTCGCTCGGGCGAAACCTGAACCTTGATCTCGCGGTCCCGGTAACTCAGTTTGTCCACATGCGCCACGCCGGGCAACCCCTCGATTTCCTTTTCCATGCGCCTGGAAATCTGCCTAAGACGTTCTTCGGGCAGTGTTTGGCTATTCAATCCTATAATGACCACCGGAATCCAACTGGTGTCCCATTCGGCTATATCAGGGCGATCCGTGATTTCCTTGGGAAGGTCCGTAACCTGGTCCACGGCCCGGCGGATATCCGCGCGGACTTTTTCATGATCCTCGGCATCCGGATCCAGATTGATGGATATTTGGGAATAATTTTCCATAGACACGGAGCGGACCTTTTTCAGCCCGTCGACTTCCAGGATTTTTTCCTCCAAAGGCAGCGTGACGTTGACTTCCACATCCCGGGCCGAGGCAGCCGGATAAATGGTGCTGATTTGCACAATCAGCATATCCACATCCGGCAATATCTGCCGGCGCAAGCCAGTGGCAGCCACAACGCCGGCGGCGATCACCAGAATGGAGATCAAATACACCAGCAGTTTTCTGTCGATAAAATACTGTACGATTTTTTCCATGGCGGGCGCTCCTTGCGTTGGCAAATCGGCGGCGAATTCCTTCTATAATAATATAGAACACTGTCCGGGGGTGGAAACGGCACTTTTTATATGAGTTTTTTAAGGCACAAACCTGAGGTCCTATATTCCACTCACGGATAGTGTATGAGACAAGATCACACGTGTCTAAATTAGCTCTTGGCAAGGCTTGAAAACTGTTTATAAGCCAGCGCTGTTTTGCAGCAGACGTGCCGGAGATATCTTTTTACCCAGCAGGGGCGGGAACACGTGCACGTACGCCGGAACTTGCCCTGCGTCTAAGCAAAAGGGTTGAGCCGTGGAATTTTCTTTTCCGCTGCCTGCCGGGTAAAAAGATATCCCCGGCACGTATATGCGCAATTTGAACAGCAATGAGACAAGATATTAGAAATTAGCCCGAAGCAAAAATCTTTGCTCACCTGTTTTCTATTCTCGATTTTCGATTCTCGTTTTTGTTAAAAGCCGAACAATAGACAATAGAGCAATAGACCGCAATTGCGCTTTTATCTATTGTTCTATTATCCATTGCTCAATGACTCTGCCCTGCACCGGCTGGTGCAGGGCTGGCGGAGAGGCAGGGATTTGGCTACTTCGCTCGCTGAGCTCGCTGCGTAGCCTCACCTCGCTCACTGACGGCCAGAGGCCTTTT
>JAFGIQ010000264.1 GCA_016929575.1 candidate division FCPU426 bacterium | reverse complement strand
GTCGCCGGGACGTCTTGCGGGAAGAAAGCAGGCGGCAATATGCCACAAGCCGCGAACCACGCCCGGCCGGCCGAGGCTGTCGCGCACTCCAAACAAACGCGCAATAACCCGTTTGATGTTTGCATCCACCACCGGGGCCTGTTCTCCAAAGGCAATGCTGGCAATCGCACCAGCCGTGTAGGCCCCAATGCCGGGCAGACACAACAACTCCGGCACTTGCCGCGGCAGCCGGCCATGCAATTCGTGCTCCACCATCCTGGCGGCCTCTTGCAGATGGCGCGCGCGGCTGTAATAACCCAATCCTTCCCACCGTTTTAATACTTCATCCTCCGACGCCCGGGCCAACGTCCTGATGGTTGGAAAAGCCGCCACAAATCTGCGGTAAAAGGGCAAAACCGTCTCCACCTGCGTCTGTTGCAGCATTATTTCCGAGACCCAGATGCGATAAGGATCGTGTGTACGCCGCCAAGGAAGATCGCGGGCTGTGCGGTCATACCAGGCAAGCAACTTTTTGGCGGCCATATCCTTTATTCTGCGCGCGCTTCTGACAACGGCCGGCAAGGCGGCCCAGGATGCATGATCTTTTTTTTTCCTCGGCATATCTCACCCGGGGGAGGACGGCAACGGATATTTTTTTCTTAAAAAGGACACTTCATCCTGTCGGCTGGCCAGATAACCGTCCACGCGCCTGGCGCGCAACGCATTCAGCATCCTTTCAAAAACAGGACCGGGAGTATAACCCATTTTCTTTAAATCCCGGCCTCCTAGAATAGGCTGCAGGTAGCGCCAGCGCGTCAGATAATCGCGGATGTGTTTTGCCACCCGGGTGCCGAATCCTGCTTTGGCCATGGCATACAACAACACTTCAACCGGCAGGTTGCGCAAAGCGGCCACAATGCGTGAAGGGCGCGCTTTTTTCATGGATGCAATTGTTCTCAGGGCGGGTTCGCCTTGATTTTTCTGCTTCAGCAACAGCTCGGTGATACGCCGCGGGCACTGATATTTCTTACACAGCTGGGCCGTTTGGCTGCACGTCAAACGATCCAGCAGGGCCATGAGATACATGCTCTGCCGGTCAACCTTTTCATTGACAAACAACACGGCAAAGGCAAAAGTCTCCCACAGGTCCGAAAATATCCGCGCATAGTCCCCGGTTTTCTTCAAGGTCGGATGTATCCAGGTCAGGACGCCGAGCGCTTCCAAACGCGCGAGGGTTTTCAGCGGCTGCTCTTCGGCCAGGATCAACATCAATTCGTCAAAGATGCGGGGCAGGGATAAACGGCTGCCCAGGTCCAGTTTTAAGGCGTTCTCTATATACCTCGCCGTATCCTCCTCAATGTGGAAATGGTAGCGCTGTTCGAAGCGGGCCGCCCGGAATATCCGGGTGGGATCGTCTACAAAACTGACCGCATACAGCGCCCGGATATACCCTTCCCGCAAATCGTCAAATCCGCCGAAATAATCCACCAATCTGCCAAAATCGGCGCTATTGATCTGTACGGCCATGGTATTGATGGTGAAATCGCGGCGGAACAAGTCATATTTGATGCTGGCGGCCTCCACCTGCGGCAAGGCGGCCGGGCGGGAATAATACTCCGTGCGGGCGGTGGCTATATCCACCGTCAACTCTCCACGGCACTTGATCTTGGCGGTTTGAAACCTTTCATGGGGTTTGCTGTTTCCGCCCAGGCGCCGGGCCAGAAGTCCGGCAAAAGCAATGCCGTCGCCTTCCACGACGATGTCCACATCCCAATTCTCGGTCCGCAGCAGGATATCGCGCACGAATCCGCCCACCACATACGCCTTGCAGCCCATCTGGTCGGCCGCTTCGCCGGCGGTATGTAAAAGACCGATGATTCTGTCCGGCAGCAGCTCCTGCATCAACCGCCGCATCGCAGCGCGGTCCGGAGGACGCACTGACAGGGCGCCGGTGTATTCCCTGGGGGTTGTGTACAGTGTTTTGCGGCCCAGGTGTTTGATCATATCAGCCCGGGTGATGATGCCCAAAAGCCTGTCTTTGCTTTTCACTGGAATATGGTGGATGTTTTTCTCGCTCATCAGGCGCTGAATGTGAAGGATGCTTTCCTCCGGGCCGGCCCCAACCAGGCGGGAAGACATAAATTGCCGCACTTCGGATTTGTCCAGCCCGTGATGCAAGGCCTTGTCCAAATCCCGCAGGGTGATCATCCCGATCATCCGCTCCTTTTCCATCACCGGCAATCCGGAATGGCCAAAGCGCATCATCAAACTCCGGGCGGCGGCAATGCTTTCCGTAGCCGAAACTGTGATTACCGGAGAACTCATGATGGCTTTGGCTGCAAGCATGGGCTCAAGGTACTGATGGAGCAGGGAAAGAATGGTTTCTTTTACCTCCGGCGGGCCGGCGCCTTTGACAACCCCGGCTGCTGCCGTGGCATGCCCGCCGCCGCCCAGGGCTGCTGCTACATGCGCCACATCCACGCTTTCCAGGCTGCTGCGGGCGATCATATAGGTGCGTTTACCCATGCGGCAAAGGGCGAATAAAACCGGAAGGCGTTCTATCTCTTTAATGCGGTTGACCAAAACCGCCAGATCCTCGATAAAACGCTCCCGCTCGGCCGTGACAAAGGAAATATCCAGGCCGTTTACGGCGAGCGTTTCCCGGGATTTTATTAAATCATCCAAAAGCGCCTGTTGTTCCCGGCTCAGCCAGGATCTGATGAATTCATTGACCACGGTCAAATCCGCCCCTTGGCGCACGAGATAGGCGGCGCTCTCCAGATCCTCGGCCCGGGTGGAAGTATACGTCAGGTTTCCGGTTTCCTCGTAAATGCCCAGGGCAAACAGGGTTGCCTCCCTGCCGGTAATGGCAATGCGGCGGGCGCGCAGCTCCTCCATCATGATGCTGGTATTGGCGCCATATCCTTTGACCACGCTGTGCGCAATCGGAATCCCCGCCCACGGGTTTTCATGATGGTCAAAGCGCACGATTTCCAGCCTGGAATCCTGCAGCAGGGTTTCAAACTCGCCCAAACGGTCCGGAGAGTTGACATCCACCAGGATGAGGCGCGTTATCTTGCCGGATAGGCACTGTTTGGCTTTGAGGGGGCGGGGAATACTGTCCGGGTAAAGGGCGCAAAACTCGCGAACATTCCTTTCCTTGGAGCCCGGGAAAAAAAGCCGGGCCTGGGGATATAATTTCTGTGCAGCCACGGCCGATGCCAAAGCGTCGAAGTCGGCATTGATGTGGGTTAAAATCAATTCCATATTTTTTGTTCCCTCTTTAAAATACTATGTCACGGTGTATTTTTTCCGTCATACCGGCGGAAGCCGGTATCCAGCAAAGCCTTTGCCCGCAAAAAGTCCCCGGACCCCGGATATGTGCACTCCGGGGTGACGAAACCTCTTGACTGGCATGAACACAATTTCTAAGCACGGGGATGATACTGTTTGTGCACCTGCTGCAGGCGGCTGCGGTCGACATGGGTGTAAATCTGGGTGGTGCCAATATCCGCATGCCCCAGCATTTCCTGGACAATACGCAAATCCGCCCCGCCGGCCAGAAGATGGGAGGCGAAAGAATGGCGCAAGGTATGCGGCGAGATGCGTTTGACGATTCCGGCTGCCCGTGCATAGCGCTTGATCATTTTCCAAAAACCGACACGTGAAAAACCCCGGCCGGCCGGGGAAAGAAAAAGGGGCGTCCTGGCGTTTTGCTGTCCGCGGGTTTGATAATAGCGCCGGCTGATCGCCAAAGCGGCCCTCCCTACCGGAACCAGCCTTTCACGGTTTCCCTTGCCCAAAACGATCAGATACCCTTCCTCCCAATGTATTTGCTCGGGGGTCAGCCCAACCAGCTCTGTAACCCGCAATCCCGTAGCATACAGCATTTCCAACATGGCCCGGTCCCGCAGTCCTTTTTTCGTCCTGATGTCCGGCGTCCTGAGCAGCCTGCCGACTTCTTCAACGCTCAACACTGCCGGCAGCTTTTTCCACAGCTGATACGACTCAAAATCCTCCGTCGGATCATCTGCCGCCGTACCTTCCTGCTTTAAAAAACGGTGCCAAACCCGCAACGACACCATGGCCCTGACGATGGTGGCCGCCGCCTTGGCTTGCTGTTGCAGTCTGCCCAAAAATTTCTGGATGGTTTCCCGGCCGGGCGGTTTGGCCGGGTCAAATCTGACATCGTGCTCCTCCAGAAAGGCGAGATATTGACAAATATCCCCGCGATAGGCGCTCACGGTTTGGGGCGCCAATCCTTTTTCCGCCGAGAGATAATCAAAAAAATCATTCAGCCAGGCCGGATCTTTTTTAGACGGGATGGTGCGGGGCATGCTTGTATCATAGCGCAAGGCCGGGCCCGGTGCCAGCACTTTTACGGCATCTCTGCGGCCCGCGGCGGAAAGGATAAAAACGGTCCTGCCTTGGCTAATGAAGGCAACTTTTGTACAAATAGTAAACCACCATGGCGAGGAATACTATTTTCAGCAGACCGGACGCGATTTTCAGCACACCCTCTAGCACGCGGTCATGCGGCCTATCCCCGGCCTCGCCGCGCCGGCGCTGCATTTCAGCCTTTCACCAGGCGGTGATAATACCAGGCCAAGCGGTTGATGTGCAATTGGTTCAATACGCGGCTGAAGGAATCCTGTTCGTACTCCGAAGGGAACTTAAATACCGCGCCGCAGCGGTATCCCAGCCATTTGCTGCCGCGGCACCAAACAGTCTCCACAAAGAAATACAGATTCTCCATCTCGGGCACCGGAGATTCGAACAATTCATCCACTTCAAAACGCGTGCCTGACGGCAGTGGGACGGAGGTTTTAAAACCGATCCCGCCCGGGCTCATGTCACTCAGGGAGGCCTGCAGGGAAGGCAGGGATTTCCCGTCCGGAAAAGTCACGGCTGTAAGGGTGAATTTCTTTTTCAGGTTGAAACGGTAAAACAACCGTCTCTGGGCGCGCAGCATGTTGGGCTGGTGCTTCAACACCAGCTGGGGAGAATGGGCGCCGTCCATTTTTTCAACTTCACCCTCAATGTAATACATGCATTTCCCCTCGACTTTGGTAACCTGCAAATGCATGCCGGGCTTCAGCTGGATCAATTCCCAGAATTTATCCGGAAGGTCAAGTCCTGTTCTTTGCGCATCAATGCTGACGACAACAGGATGAAAAGTAAGCGGATAGGAAATATCCGGATTGCTCAAGCCCACTTCGTCCCCGCTCTTAATCACCTCGTGCATTTTAACCAAGCCCACGACGGGATCAATTCTGCCCCATATCATACCGCACCTCCTGCCTGTCTATCCCCACACGCTGCCGCAGCTGCTATAATGGTCTTCGGAAAACATTGTCAACTCCCCGCCCTTCCCCCATCTCCCATCAGCAGGTAAGTATGCTCACCCCGGCCTCGCCTCAATCCTCCACTATCATTTTCGGTCAATACTGCACAAAATGTAGGCGTGACTTTAAGCCCTACGAAGCATACCCTCTATGGCTTTTTTTGCAGTGCTTCATAATTATACCGATAGAGGGCGTTTTGCGGATCCCGTTGCAAAGCCTGATAAATAGCTTCGCGGGCCTTGCCTTTTTCGCCATGAAGCCAATACACATTGAAAAGAAAATGATAGGGCTTGGCCTGTCCGGGATCCAGGCCAATGGCTTGGTGCAAGGTCTGTACAGCATCCGTGTACTTTTGTTCCCGCACATACTCCCTGGCCAGTGTGCAAAGCCGTTCCACTTCCGCCTGAATTTCCACCTGCTCCGCCACTGGCTGTATCTCTTGTGCATAAACTGAGGGGTTGAGCTGAGCCGCTTTCTGAAAATAATTCCTGGCCTTAGCTTCCCTTCCTAATTTTTGCTGGCAGGATCCCGCATAGTAGTGCAATTCCGCATCCAGGGGGCGGACGGCAAGTAATTTTTCGTATATTTCCAAGGCGCGATCATAATTCTCCCTGTGAAAACACACGGCCGCCATTTTTATTTGGGCTTCAAAAAAAGCCTTTTTATAGTGGCGATGGGAGCCGGACAGTTGCGCCACATCGGCATAGTCCACGGTTTCTGTCTTTTTACCCGGGAAGAGCCGATCCAAGGCCTGAAAGTTTTCTTCGGCCTGCTGCCAATCTCCCTGTTGGTAATAGGCCTGGGCCAGCAGATTATAAAAATGGTAGGCGTGGGGATCAGAGGCAATTGTTTTTCTGTACAAAGACACATCGTCGAACCAATAAAAACACCGGGCGAATGACAATCCGGCCCAGAAGATGATGATGCCGGCGCCGAGCAGCAGGGCTGCTTTTTTCAATAGAGGCCGGGTCAGCCGCCGATAGGCTGCTATTCCGGCTGCGCTGAAAAGCACTGCCGCCCCCGCAGAAGGCAAAAACATATAACGGTCAACCATCAGGTTTTCGCCCAATGCAGGAAAATACATGAAGGGCAAAAACGCGGCCGGAATCCAAAGAGAGAAGAAAAACAAATACATGTTTCTTTTATATAACCAGGCGGCCACCCCCCCGTATGCCGTCAAAGTCAAGGCGGTCCATGCCATCCGGATTTCCCAAAGAGACGCCACCGGCGTGAAGACATGAAAAGCACTGCCAGGCGGAGGAAACAAAAAAGCCCATAAATATTGCGCCAGCAGCCAGGCGGCGTTTACAAACATCATTTCCCCGCTCATGGGGTATTTTGCTTCCGGCCGCGTCACCCAGTAGCCCAGCGTCTGAAAACGCAGCCAAAAATAAATGGCGATAGCCAGTGCATACACACCATATCTCCAATAAAGACGCCAGCGAACGAAGTTTTCATGCCGCCGGCTATCGAGCGCATCCAGTAGCATGGCCAGCAATGGCAGCACCAAAGCATGCTCCCTGGTAAGCAACGCCAATAAAAAAACCATGCCCGCCAGTCCATAAGCGGGGCTGTCCCAATGCTCTTGCTGGTGCATTTTAAAAACCCAAAAAATCAGTAAAGCGCCCAATACTTCAGGCAGAGCCGCAATCCAGGCAACAGCCTCCACATGTGCCGGTAAAACCGTAAAAATCAGTGCAGCCAATCCGGCTTGCAGGCGCGAAAACCACGGTTGCAGAATAAGGAACAAAAGCCAGGAGGCAAATATTGCCAGCAGAACATTCAGCAGATGGTATCCCAGGGGATTGTCTTTAAAAACCAGGTAAACCAGCGAATACACGGCCATATGCACAGGCCGGTAGTAACTGGCCGGGCTTTGGGAATAGTAGCCACTGGGATGCCTGAAAAATTCCGGAAAATTCAACACCGTCCGGATGGATGGATTGTTGCTCACCTGCAGGTGGTCGTCATAAACAAATCCGCCGAAGAGCGCCGGTGCGTAACAAACACCGGCGATGACGCCCAAAGCGAGCAACACCTTCCACGCCGTCAGCCATTTTTCCAGTTTGTCTGCCATACGCATGTCGGCCATGCCGCCCCAAGCCTTTCCTTCCCGGCGCTTTCATCCGATTTTTGTCTGCGCAAGCCGGGGACGCGCCTGCACGTTTTCAGGGATTTCATGATTCACTGCTATAAAGGAAAAATAACGCTCTCCCCGCCGGAACGCACGGAGGTGGGAATAATACCGGTTAAAATATCCATTAACAGCAAAACCAGCACTGCCATCAGGAGCAGATACAACAGGCGTTGCACCATGCCCTTCCCGGCGAGCAATTCCGGCCAGCGCCGCCAATAGGCATACGTCAAAAGTCCTGCCCCCAGCGCCACTGGAATCCACTGCCTCAGGCGGATGACAAAATCATCCACCAGCATGAAATACAAGACCAACGGCAAGACAATAAAAACCGCCAGCAGCAAAACCGTGCTGAAATATACCATGGCGGCAGCAGGGATACAGGTCATGGCTGTGCTGTGCCGGCATCGCCGTATTTCCTCCATGTCGACATACAAAACAAACAACGATAAATTGACAAGCATCAGCAGACAGGTGATAAAAGCGGCCAGATGGTAGTTGTTGTTGTAATTGAAGGGATTATCAGCGGTCAGGCAGTAATAGAATCCCAACAAATATAGAATTTCGAGGACCACCGGTGTCAGTACCAGCCCGATACTGCCGTATCCTGAATGCGCAACAGGCATTCCCCCGCCTATTGCCTGGTCTTTGGTGTTTCTTGGCATTTTTTCCACTCCTGTCTTAAACGGCATCCGCAACCTCTGTGCCCCATTATCCGTGAAGCGCAGGGGCAAATCAATGTCTAACTCAAATCGTTTACATCCCCACATCCTGACCGGGCAAACTGGCTGTAATGTTTTTCCTGTGTTTGACATCTATAAATCATACGCATAGGGTTATTGCCTGAAATATAAGGCATCTTGGCTGTGTGCTTGAATCTTTTTTACTCATCAAAGGGGGTTTGTGTTATGAAAAGGTTATTTTTTGGATGTGCAGTTGCATTAGCCATGTTCCAGCTTGCAGGGTGTTCGCAGCATTCACCCACTGCGCCGGAATCGACGTTATCCGCAAATGAACCCGCCTACGAGCAGACGCTTTTTAATTTTCCTGCAGGGCATGTCGCCTTTTTGGCCAAGAATACTGCCCCCAACCGGCGGGAATTTTTCCAAAGAAATCTCGGGCTTAGCGGCGCCATCGAGGGCGATAAAATTATGAAAACACCGACGGCATACACTGCATGAACAACACCGGCGGGTCCAGAAACAAAGTCACAAACGGTATTTTGCCGGTTATTATAGAATGAACGGCGGGCAAAACCAGCGGGAGGTGCCGGCTGAAGACGCTTGGCGATAACCGGCTGCCTGGCGCACGAATGAAGCACGGGGAATTCACGGCGGGATATTCATTCCGCTCCGGAGATGTGGCCCCAGGAGCACGATACAGAACCTGTCGGGGGCTGGTTATTTTTCGGGCAGCGGTGCAGGGAGGATGAGTTTCGCCGGATGTGCCAAAACCGGTGTTTGGGCCTTGACAATCAAACCTTGATAGCGGTTCGCCCAGCCCGGCTGGACGAGTGTTTTTTCCCGCCCGAGTGAATACTTCAACCCGTCACATTTTCTTTTCCCTTTGGCTTCAAGCTCTTTGAGCATGGCCTGTTCCCAAGGTCTCTCTGCCATCAGGTTTTGGATGCGGTTGACATAATTCCAGGAAGTCCGGAAACCATTGTAGGCTTTCAGGGTTATTTCCAATTCGCTCCGTCCTCGAAGGTGGTAGCGGCGCTCAATCTCTGGCCAATTTTTCTTCTTTTGCAAATACCGGACATACGCGCGTTTTTTCTCCAGCACCCGGACGCCGGCCTGCAGGTTGTACTCCGGGTCGTTTTTGATGCGGACCAGGTCCCACGTGCATGGATCCAGACTGTTGCTCTTTTCATTTATCTGCATCAAACCGAGGTCGTAGGTGACATTTTTGATGCGGCCGGTTTTCATGCCGGCCGGGGCGGAGGCAGGGGCAAGATATTTAATGTTGACGCTCACATAGGATTGCCCGTACTCGTCAAAATGCCGCCACTCGCTTTCGCACCAGGCAATGGCTTTGATCATCTCCTGCGGAAACGGTGTTTTCAGGGATTCAAAGTGTCTGTTTATAGCCACGTAGTCCAGTTCCCGCCAAATGCGCACACTATCCGTTCGCGGCTGCATCCGCAGCCACCATCCCGGCCTGTTTCCCAAAATGGCCGCTGATACGCGCAAAGAGGGGACGTCAAAAAGCAATATCACCGTGAACAAAACCACGGCGGTTGTTTTTACAACAATGATTTTTAGCCACCAGGCGTGCTTTTTGTCTTTGAAAAACACTTGTACGTCTTCCTTTGGTTTTAATCAATAACAACCGGGCGAGGAATATGCAGGGTCAGCAGGTCGGGTGCAGCCTGCGCACCTTGTTGCGTATCGTATGGGATGGAAAGAAAAAGCCGGCGCATGGTTTTGCATTGCCAGATGCCTAAAAAGCAAAAGAGTGCAGTAGAGTACACGTAATCCGTCCTGCTGTCAAGAAGAGAAATGTAAAAAAACCAACACTCCCGGGCCAGACCCGGCGTTTGTTTCCCGCGCCTGACGGGATGGCATCGAGGTGCCTGGGCAGGAACTCTTTGCATGCGATCTGCTGATGATCCTGCCGGGTCCATTATCCGAGACAACCAGCTGCGCGGGGCATGGCCGGATTACCTGCCGTTTGTATTTTTGGTATTCTGATAGACGCCGAGTATTTCCACGCCATCCACCGTGACCGCGTGCACTTTTTGGTGGTATTTCCCTGCCGAACGCTGTCGGCCGCGATAATTCATAATGCCATAGTCGGTTTTATCTGCTGTTTGGAGGTAAACCAAGCGTTTCATTTGTTCCGGCCGCAGGATATATGCATTCTCCCGGCCGGGCTTGTTTTGCACCCAAATATCTATTTCCGGATTTTTATCATTAGCCAGAATGTATTCCAACCCCTGGCGATAGGACAAACCCCAGTAATCTAGTTCAAACCGATGCTGCGCCCCCTGTATCCCGGCAGTAAAAACACTAAAAAACATGTTTTGGTACGGATGATTCCTGATCATAAATGCAGCGATGGTGAAAAGCCAGGCGGCGACTGCGCCCCCGGCCAGGATCCTGGTCCGGGATGGCCCTACAGCCGGCCAACGGTTTTGCACCAGCTGCATTGTCTGCCGCAATCCGGCCAGCGCCAACAACAACAGTGCCGGGTAAATTAAAAAAAGATGCCGCCAGGAATCATACAAAACCGGCCGGAATACCATTACATATAACAGTGGCGCCCCCAGCCATGCCATCATCACGGCTTCCTCCCGCCTGCATGCCATCGGCGGGCGCCGAAAAATCATCTTATGGGCAAATCCGGCCAGGCCTGCCGCAGCCAGCATCGTATAGAGGGCCGGGATTGAAACCGTCATCCATACCGGCACATAATGCCAGGGGAGGTGTTGGTTGTCTATCATTTCCCCCAAATACACCTGGTACCCGACCACATAAGGATACCGGCTCATCTGGGTGAATGCTGCCGTCAAATGCCGGACAGGGCCGTCCCATAATATTGGCCAGAAAAGCAGGGTGAATGCACACAAGGTGCCGGCATACACCAGGCCGCCGGAAAGAAAACCCGCTGCCGCGCCCTGATCCGGATTATCCTTTTTGGGTATACCGTGGCGGCGGAGGCGTGCAAAATCCCGCAGCCAAAAAAACAGGGTCATCAGCGGCCACATGATTCCCACAATCCTGATCGAGAGGCAAAACGCGCAGGTGGCTCCATGCACGATGGCTGCCAAGAGGGTTTTGCGCTCCAGGAAGATGCACAAGGTATAGGTACAGATAATACCCATCGTCATAAAAGGCAGGTCTTTGGAATTATAAAAAGCATGCGCAAAAATACGCGGGCTGAGCACCAGCAATACTGCGCCCAACAATCCCCACTTCCAGTCGTGATAAAATTTCCATCCCAGCAGAAAAAAGAAAAATACTCCGAGCATGAAAAACAAATAGTTTGCCAAATGCCGCTGGAAGATGAGCTCACGCGTGGTGGCTGCACCCAGGATTTTTTCCACACCGATGAGCAGCAATTCATACACCGGCCCATGGTAGCGGTCCCGATGCGTCAACAGGGTGCGATCCCCGTGGAACACATAATTCCACGTCATGAGACCATAGCTTCTTTGCGCCCTTTCATCCCAGGCGACTCCGTAATCCTGAAAAATATTGAATCCCAGGGCCAGCAGCACTCCAAAAAACAACGCCGCCGTCCGCCAGGGAGTAAAGATGCTTTTTAATTGCAGCATACGCAGAAGTAAAACAGGTTGGACAGGCGGCAACGGCCATGCTGGAACAGCAACAGCAGGTGCCGCTTACATTCCATTGGCGAAAATTTTATCTGTGATTTTCATATATTCAGAAGGGCCGGATAAAGTGCCAAACCAGCGCAAGGAATTCCGATTGTCCTGGTTTTGGGCGAAAATTTTTTCCAATCGCGATAATTCCTGTTCTAATTTATCAAGGGGATAATAGCAACAATCCAACAAGGCGATCTCCGCATCATATTCAGCCAGGCGTTCATGCGCAAACTGCATATCTTCTTCAAGTCGCAGTAAACGTTTTTCAAGCTGTTGCATGATTGGAGAAACGCCCAATAGATGCAACAAGGAATATTGCATTTTTCTTTTAATCCCAGACACATTCATCGTATATCACCCTATATTTATCATAACAATCATTAATCTTTTTGTCAATTTTTTTAATAATAATAATGTCAGTTATTCGCATGTGCAAATGACAGGCACAGCAATTCCCCCAGACCCTGTCTCCCACTTTTAAAACTCAAACACAGTTCCATTTAAACGCCGCTTCATTTCCGCCATGATTCGTTTCTCTTCCTCAGGTGTGGCGGCATCGAAAGTGGCGGAAAATCGTACAAAAGCGCCGGCATCGTCCCAGGGCACAGTGGAAATGAGCTTTTCGCGGATCATGAATTGGGAGAAGGCCTCCGCACTGTCAAACCGCGGGCCACCTTTCACCCCCTTGGGAATGGGCACATACAGATAAAACGTTCCTTTGGATTTTCGGGCGTCAAATCCAAGCGCCTGCAATGTTTCCGCCAGCATGCCCAGGCGCCGTGAATATTTCTCGCAGGTTTTCCCTGTTATCCCGGGATGATCCAGGCAATAAACGCCCGCGTGTTGAATGGCCTTGAACTGGCCGGAATCATTGTTATCCTTGACTGCGGCAAAAGCCTTGACAATGCGCTCATTGCCTGCCACAAAAGCCAGACGCCAGCCGGTCATATTGAAGGATTTGGAAATGGAATGGATGCTCACCCCCACCTCCTTGGCTCCGGGCAGCGAAAGAAAAGATAAAGGTTTGGCATCATCATACACCAAAGCTGCGTAGGCTTCGTCAGAAACCACAACCACCCGGTGTTCTTTGGCAAAACGGATGACCTCTTCATAAAAACCTTTGGATGCCACTGCCCCGGTCGGATTATTGGGATAATTGATGTACAGCAGTTTGGCGCGCTGTTTTTGCCCGGCAGACAAGTCTGCCAATGCCGGCAGAAAATCATTTTCCCGGCGCAGCGGCAGATTCACCACTTCTCCTCCCAGCCATTGGCTGATCGTGCCCAGCACCGGATAACCGGGGACCGTCATAATCGTAATATCGCCGGGATTAATGAAAGCATAGGGCATCAGGGCCAGGGCCGGTTTGGAGCCAATGGCGTGCACCACTTCATTTTCCGGATCCAAACCCCGCACGTCAAATTCCCTTTCCAGATACCGTGCAGCCGCCTGTTTGAACTCCACAATCCCATTGTCGGCATATCCCCGGTTCTCGGTCCTTTGCGCCTGCTGATACAGGATCTCGATCACTTCCGGTTCTGCCATCCAATCCGGTTCCCCCACGCCCATATCGATCAGTCCCATCTCCGGATGGGCGGCCCTGGCTTCGGCCTTGGCGCGTTTGATTTTCTCGAACTTGTATATCACCGTGGATTTGCCGAATTGTTTGCCCCCGAGGCGCTCGCTGATGAGTCCTTGAATATGGCTTTCGGACATGAATTTCTCCTTTTTTTGAGGTAATCCACAATACACTACGATGGAAAGAGTTTGAAAGCAAGACGTTTTTCAGACTGCCATCAGGAATGCCTTCAGCACCGGCCCCGGGTTTACTGCGGAGGGGATGAACCTTTCGGCGGCGAATACCTCAGCGCAAATGGTCCAACAAAGCGCCGGTGGGGCAAAAAAAACGGCACCAGGGACGAAGTATTACCAGGGACAGCAGCAGGAATACTGCGGCCATCGCCACGACCACTGCATTGGCATGTTGAATAACGAAAAAAGAAAAAGGCTCGAAGAGATTCAAATCCACGGCAACAACAGGCCAAAGCCAGCACAGCGCTGCTGCCAGGAGCAGCAGCTGCCGGAAGTAAACCAGCCGGCGGTACGCCGGCGGCAACTGTATTTTTTTCAGCGGCGAAAGCCGGCCGATGAGTTCCTGGGCCGCCCCGTAAGGGCAGAGCATTGAACAGTAAAATGCGCGGCGCGTGGCCAGGGGTACGGCAACAGCCAAAAGCGCCATCACCATGAGTCCTGCAAGTTCCAAGCCGGGCGGGCCATATGCTACCCAGCCGGCCGTGCGGGCCAGAGAAAGAAACTGGGCGGTGTAAAATCCAAGGAACCATACGGAAAAAGCCATCAGGGCCAGGCGCAAATATTTGCTAAAGGAAAAATGTCCAAAGCAGCAAACCAGGGCAGCCAAAACCAGCAGTACGGTCACCCCTTCCTGCCAGGTGATATGAAAAGGATCAGGCGCCGGCGGCGCGCCCGCCAGCACCTCCAAGCGTCTTTGCAGCGTCTTTTGAATGGCTGTGCAAGTCAACGTTGCGCCAGCAATGGCATCCACCTGTACCACAATGGCTTTCTGCCAGGGCAATCCTGTCCAACGGCGGAAAAAACCGTTTTCCTCCAGACGCGCCAAAAAATCCCCGCTTTCGGAATTTTGCAGCAGCCGTACAGCCACGATGACCCCCTTGGCATCAGCTGCAATGAGCAGGGGCGTCGGCCCCGCATATGCCTTGATCGACCGGGTAAAATCACCGCTCAGGACAAAAAAACCCAGCGGACGGCCTTTGGCATCCAACACCCATGCGGCCCCTTCCGGACGCTGCGGCGGCAGCAAACGGTCTGCCTGGGGAAAGATACTCCTGATCTCCCCGCCATACTCTCCTGCCAGGGAATAGGGATTCACATGATGAGCCGGCCAGCGCGTGCCGGCCCAGTGCAGCAAAATAAAAACAAGCGCCAGGCCGCCGACTTTCACCCTGCGCGACCATGTCCAGGCCCTCCTGGTATGCATCCCGGGGTCTGCTACCATGTGTTCCAATGGATCTTTTCAGGCTGGTACTTGTTTTTTGGTTTTTCCTGGCCCTGGGGATAGCCGATGGAGATCACATTTAAAGGAATGACGTCTTGGTCGCCGATTTTTAAAACCGTCCGCACATGTTTGACGCGCACGGAAACCGGATGGACGCCGATCCAGACCGCACCCAGCCCAAGTGATTCTGCTGCCAGCAGGATGTTTTCACTGGCTGCCGAACAATCCTGGATCCAGTATTCCTGCTGCCGTCCGGCCATGGAAAGCTTCGGCAGACCGCAGACCACGATGGCCGCGGCCGCTTGATTCAGCATGTGTCCGTATTCCAATCCCTTTGCCAGTGCTTTCATGATTTCCTGATCCGTGATCCCGACAAATGCCCACGGCTGCTTGTTGGCAGCCGTGGGGGCTGCCATGCCCGCCCGTATCAGCAGTTCCACAGTTTCCCGCGCCACCGCCTGCTCCGTGTAATTCCGCACGCTTTTGCGCTGGTGGATGATGTGTATTGTTTCATTGGGATAATCCGCATTGGCCGCCAGCGCCGATTCCAGCCCGCACAACATGCACACCATCATAATCCCCGCCGTTGGTTTTATCATAGCAACCTCCAAAAAGTATTTTTCCTGGCCAAACAGTACTGTATAAAGTCCGCGAAAAATGTCAATGCTTTTCCATCAGGACGATGTTTTTACCCGGTAGCCATCGTAATCTTTTCATCCAGTGGTTAAATCCCTCACGATGCGGATTTCGGGGAATGGGATATGGACCCGGGTCGCTTTCTGCGTTATAGTCAAAGGTGATCGGCGCTCCGTCCCGGCCGGTCACGATATGATAAGGAATCCCTATGGGGCGGAGAATTGCATAGCTGCCGGCAACGCGCACGACGGCATCATCGTCAGCCAGTGTTTTATTGTTTTATACCCCGTTAGGACCAGGTGGCGATTATTTCGGTGAAAGGCTGGTTTTTTGTCAGGGACGATGTGATGAGCAGGTTGACATTCTTAACCCCGCTGATCACCAGCGCCTGTTGCATCCAGCCGGCGATGCGTTGTTCGATCACCGCATGCAGCTCCGCAAATTCCATAATGCGCAAGACCGCCCTGTTTTTTTCCATCAACGGCACTTCCAGCCTACTGGGCCTATAGTAGTTGGTCATGATGACAGCGGCTTTTTTAAGAATGAATTCAGGCGAACCCATTTTTACAAACAGCCGGTATATGCCCTTCAAGGCATATTCCGCACTAAATTGGCCCACCTCAAAGGCGCCCTGCTTGTTTCCGTCATAGAAAAGGTCGCAGAGCGTAACGGTCGGTTCGAGCAGATGTGTCTGGAGATTGTACCAGACGCTGGACAATATGGGTTGCGAATAGATATCCTGCGCCTCCGGCGATAATGCCTGCAGCCATCTTTGGAACCCCTCTTCCTGAAATTTTTTTCTCAGGAACACGGGCATTACCGCCACCGCCGTGCCTTTGACCTCCATGTAATCCTCCTTCTTACTTCTGGTCTGGAGTCATTGCTGTCCATAATAACTAAATTACGCGTACACGTGCCGGGGATATCTTTTTACCCAGCAGGCAGCGGAAAAGAAAAGTCCACTGCTCAATCCTTTTTGCAGGAC
>JAFGIQ010000263.1 GCA_016929575.1 candidate division FCPU426 bacterium | reverse complement strand
TATTCCTCTCAGGTCACGAAGTGAGACCGGGCATGCGCCCAGCATGCGCTGGGCAGGCCCGGCGTACTTGTCCGGCGAATGCCGGAAATCGGGGAATTCGCGGTGGCATATTAAAAAATTGACAAATCCATTGGTTTTGCTTTATATTCTTCCCTGGTCTGCCGGAGTGGTGAAATTGGTAGACGCAGTGGACTCAAAATCCACCGCCTTTCGGGGCATGTCGGTTCGAGTCCGACCTCCGGCACCAGCCCGGCGCTTTTAGCGCCGGGCCGATAAATTGTAATTCGTCAGCAGTCATTGAAATCCTTAGGATCCTTGATTGCAGTCGATGTTTGATTCTCCATTGTAGAAAGGCATGAGCTGATGCCGCATCTCCGCTTATGGCGGAGATGTCCCCAGCCTCGACATGCTTTTCAATAATGCTATTCCTCTCAGGTCACGAAGTTAGGCCGGGGATGAAGCGGTTGCATATTAACGTGGTTGACACAGGGTGGTGTCTTTATAAAAAAGAGACAGGTCTTGCCTGTCTCTTTTTTATTACGCGCGGGATGGGTATTATGAAGCCCTTTTATCTACCACAAAATCGCTCTTTTTCAGCTTTTGGGCGTATTGTTTAAGCTCATTGGCAATATCGTCTATTTGCGCATAATGCGCCAGATTTCTGCGTTCATTGGTCACCACTGCCACAGAAAGGGTCATGATTGGATATTTTAAAACTTCACCCTTGCGATTGATATTGATGATATATCCCTGTTTACGATCCTCCTTGTCATACTGCTGGGGGATCAACTGGTCAAAATTCTCAATCAATTTCGAACAAATCAACGGATATTTTTCAGGGGTGGTTACAATGACAAAGTTATCGCCGCCCAGGTGCCCGACAATATCCGTTGGATTGCCATGATCCCGCGTAACATCAAATATAACTAAAGCGGTAAATTTCAGCAGCCTGTCCCCCCGTTGATATCCATAACGCAAATTGAAGGAGCGGAAATTATCCAGATCAATGTAGCATATGGCGGTTTTAGTGCCTTCGGAAATCCTGCGGTCTATTTCCTGCTGGATAAAAAAATGATCCGGAAGATTGGTCAAGGGGTGAACCCGGTTTGCACCTTTGGAGTCAGCATATCCGTCTTCAATTTCAGACCCCACGTTAAACTGGTTGATATCCTTCACCTTTCTTTTCAACATTTCATCCTGCAGAAAAGCTGAAGAAGTGAGCAGGTCATTGATTCTTAAGTTGTTGTGTTCCAACGTTTCTTTTAGGGCAATGATTTTTTTAACCATCTGTTTGTTATATTTTCTATGGCCAGAAGGCACTCTCACAGGAGTGATTAATCCCAGGCTTTCCCAGTAGCGAAGTGTTCTTTCAGAAAGTCCGCTTAATTTTGCTGTGGCACCTATGCCAATGAGTTTTTCTTTCATAGTAAACACCTGGAATTAAATTAAAAAAGTGTTTAAATAAATGTTACAAATTAAATTACATTATCTTTGACTTGGTATAATTATAGCCACACCTAACTTTTTTGTCAAGTTTCAATTAATTGTTTTTGTAATTTATTTTGTATTATTGAAGAATTTACCTTTAAAATTAGGGTTAAAAATTACATATTCAATTTTATTTTGACAAATTTTCTTTTTCCCACTTGGAGGATCATATCATTTGCCAATTCAACATTAGTATTGATATCTAATATTTTTTGTTGATTTATTTGTACAGCTCCCTGATTGATCATCCTTTGCGCTTCAGATTTGCTGCTGACTAATCCGCTTTCAAACAAAAGATGAACAATCCATATTTTTCCGTCTTTAACATTGGCGGCTGATGAGATTATTTTTTCCGGAATATCTTCTGGCAGACCATTATTCTTAAAAACGCGGTCAAATTCCTCTGCGGCCCCCTCTGCCTGCTTTTTCCCATGATAGGTAAGAACAATTTTATGTGCAAGACCGGATTTCAGTTCGCGTGGATGGACCTCGCCAGCTTTCCAACCAGTTTCCATCTTATGCAATTCCTTGGCCTCGATATCGGTCAATAATTCATAGTATTTCAGCATGAGCGAATCAGGAAGACTCATTATCTTCCCATACATTTCTTTGGGTTTTTCGGTGATGGCTATGTAATTCCCCAGACTTTTAGACATTTTCTGAACCCCGTCCAGCCCTTCTAAAAGAGGCATGGCTATGATCACTTCTGGAGCCTGCCCGTAATCCTGCTGCAATGCCCTGGCCACCAAGCAATTGAAAATTTGATCAGTACCGCACAGTTCGATATCAGAGCGCAGTACCACTGAATCATACCCTTGAATAAGTGGGTACAAAAATTCATGGAGGCCTATCGGGCGCCCCTCCTGGAAACGCTGGGTAAAGTCATCGCGTTCCATTATTCTGGCCACAGTGTAATGCGCTGCCAGTTTGATGACCTCGGCAAAATTCATGGCCTGGCACCAAGTGCTGTTATATACAATCTCTGTCTTTTCCGGCAGCAACAAGGTGAACACCTGCTCTTGGTAGGTCTTGGCATTGGCCTGTATTTGTTCAACCGTCAAGGGTACACGGGTCACGGAACGACCTGTGGGATCACCGATCATGGCGGTAAAATCACCGATTAAAAACTGGATGGTATGGCCCAACTCCTGCAATTGCCGTAATTTGCGCAAAACCACCGTGTGCCCAAGGTGCAAATCCGGAGCTGAAGGATCGGCGCCGTACTTGACTTGCAACGGTTTGCCGGTCTTTAATTTTTCCAGCAGCGCTTCCTCACCAATGATCTCCGCGGCCCCGCGCCGGATTTTTTCCATGGTGGCCTGTATGTCCATGGCGTCTCCTAAAAAAAATATACGAATCCCCGTGTGCAAAAACAGGGGGTTCCAAATAAATCCTCCCCGCACATAAAGTGCGGGGTATTCAGGCAACCCTCACCCCTACCCCTCTCCCTAAAGAGAGCGGGAAAGCGGTAACCCCGGGCCACCAGCCCGGGGGTTTCTTGTGTGTTTTGAGGGATTAATCTAGCATCTCCGCCGCCTGTTAGGCAATGGAAAAGT
This sequence comes from candidate division FCPU426 bacterium, assembly GCA_016929575.1. Taxonomy (GTDB): domain Bacteria; phylum Oederibacteriota; class JAAXVQ01; order JAAXVQ01; family JAUVAV01; genus JAFGIQ01. The sequence continues at coordinate 3,678 of JAFGIQ010000263.1, read as the reverse complement.
GCCTTATTTTTTTTGGGAGAAAGTGGTATTTGTGATAGAATTTCTTTCATTATTGATCCGGATCACGCCCTGGATGAGATCAGCCGATGTTTGCCTTGGTTTCATGCCAAAGGGTATGAGAGGAAGCATGGCACGATGCAAAATGATTATCCCGCCGGCGGCAACGACCAGAACGGCCAGCCAAGCAAAAGCCGTGAGTGGAATGTTAAAAACCACGGGTCTTTTTCCTTCCGCAAGATAAAACAGCCGCGTTTTGTGATGTTGAAACGCATCCTCATCCTCCTCTTTTTTATTGTCTTTTCAGCTGGAGTAGGCGTTGGTCTGGGCGTTTTTCTGACGTATTTGGGCGAGATTCCCCTGGTTTCGGACTTGAAGGCCTACAAACCCTCCTTGTCGACAAAAATCTTTGACGGCAAGGGCCTCATGATCACCGAACTGTTTTCCGAAAAACGCACTTTGGTCAGTTTAGACGATGTCCCCCTGCATTTGCAAAACGCCATTATTGCCATTGAAGACAATAAATTTTACCATCATATCGGCGTCGACTTTATTGGCGTTATCCGTTCCTCCATTGTCAATCTGGTGAAAGGCGAATACAGCCAGGGTTTTTCCACCATTACCATGCAGCTGCCGCGGAATATGTTTTTGACGAAAAAGAAGACCATTGAACGCAAGATCAAGGAAATAATCCTCGCTTTTCAAATCGAGCGCACCTATACCAAACGCGAAATACTGGAAATGTACCTTAACCAGATTTACCTGGGCAGCGGCGCCTACGGGGTTGAAGCCGCATCCTTGAAATATTTCGGCAAGCATGTCAGCAATCTTACTCTGCCTGAATCCGCCCTGTTGGCGGGACTGCCGCGCTCTCCCAATGCCTATAATCCCTACCGTAATCCGGAAAAAGCCATCCAACGGCGCAATCTGGTGCTTACGCAGATGAACCGTTTGGGATTCATCACCCTGCAAGAAATGGTGGATGCAAAAATGACGGCTTTGGAATTGTCCACCGGCGAGGATTCGGAAGCGCCCTATTTTATAGAGTATGTCCGGCGGCAGCTGGAAGAAAAATACGGATTCAACGCCATTTATCAATCCGGCCTGCGGGTGTATACTTCTCTGGATTTGGACCTGCAACGCCTGGCCCAAAAAGCCATGGCAGAAGGAATTGTGGAAGCCGAGAAGATTATCGTTCCCAACCTGCCGACCATCGCCGGGCAGGCGCCGGAAACACTGCAATGCGCGCTGGTGCTGATTGAACCCGCCAGCGGCGAGATCAAAGCCATGATCGGCGGCCGGAATTTTAAGGAAAGTAAATTCATCCGGACGGTACAGGCGCAACGCCAGCCGGGATCGGCCTTCAAACCGTTCATTTACACCACCGCGTTTGCCAACGGCTTCACGCAGGCCGATATCATCCTGGATACCCCGGTCGTTTTTAAAGATGAAACCGGGGAAGTCTGGAAACCGGAAAACTTTTCCAACAAATTCAGCGGGCCCACCACCTTGCGTACCGCCTTGACGCAATCCCGCAACGTTGTGACCGTCAAACTGCTGGATAAAGTGGGTGTTAAAAATGTCATCCAGCAGACGAAAAAATTCGGCATCCAAAGCCCCTTGAAACCGTATCTGACCCTGGCTTTAGGCGCCTCCGAAGTCAATCTTATGGAACTGGTTTCCGCTTTCGGGGTCTTTCCCAACCACGGTGTGCGGGTAGAGCCGGTAAGCATTTTGCGCGTGGAAAGCAATACCGGCGAAGTATTGGAAGAAAACACCCCTTATCATCAGGAAGTTTTGGATCCTGCGGTTGCCGCCATCATGACCAATCTTTTGGAAAATGTCGTCAACCATGGAACCGGCTACGGCGTCCGCCGTCTGGGCTTTAAATATCCAGCCGGCGGCAAAACCGGCACCACCAACGACTATTCAGACGCCTGGTTTATCGGCTTCACCACTGAATATGTGGCCGGAGTCTGGATCGGATTGGATTCACACAAAAGCATGGGCAGGGGCATAACCGGCGGAAGAGTCGCCTGTCCGATTTGGACTAAATTGATGCTGGAAATTTACGCGGACCGCGCTCCGAAAAATTTCATCTATCCGGAGAGCGTTGAATTGGTCAAATTTTGCAATGTCACCGGCCTGCTGCCGAATCCGGGATGCAAGGTGGTTACCGGCGCCTTTGCCATCGGGACAGCGCCCACCCAGCCCTGCGACGTGCACACTGGCGCCGGAGCCGAAAATCCTGCTGATATATACAATCTTAACCTTTCCCCTGACCTGGTTGACTTTGAAGGCGTTACTGAAACGGCCGAACCGGAAGAAACCCAGGAACTCCCCCGGCATCCGGGCACAATACCCACCGTGTCCCCGGCAACGGATCCGGACCGTCCACCTATGTTTTAAGGCCTTTTGCTATCTAAACACTCAACTCTCAAGCAGGCCGGGGTATTTTGGCAAGGCACAGGGATGGTGCCAATAAAAAAGCCCTGCGGATGTGATCCGCAGGGCTTTGCTGTGCGTGCTTGTTGCTATTTGCCTTTCACCGCAGCTTTTTTACGTCCGGATTCTTTTTTACGTCCGGATTTTTTCGCCCCCGGCTTGCTTCCCTTGGCAGCAGCTTTTTTTCCGCTGGTTTTGTCAGCCAGCGAAGCCTGGGCAGCTGCCAGGCGGGCAATGGGAACGCGATAGGGCGAGCAGGAAACATAATCCAGCCCCACGTGATGGCAGAATTGCACGGATGCCGGATCACCGCCATGTTCACCGCATATGCCCAGTTTGATGTTGGGGCGGGCCTGGCGGCCCTTCTCGACCGCCATCCGCACCAGTTGGCCGACGCCTTCCACATCCAGCGTCTGGAAGGGGTCTTTTTCCAGGATTTTCTTTTCTTCATAGGTCTTGATGACCTTGCCGGCGTCGTCCCGCGAAAAACCAAAAGTGGTTTGGGTCAGATCGTTTGTGCCAAAGGAGAAAAATTGCGCCTCCTGTGCCACCTTATCCGCAGTAACAGCCGCGCGCGGCAATTCAATCATCGTGCCAATCAGGTAATTGAACTTGACGCCCTTTTCCTGTTGTACTTCCCTGATGACGCGCTCTGCCACAATCTGCTGATCCTTAAATTCCAACACGTTGCCGACCAGGGGAATCATGATTTCCGGCACCACCTTGTTGCCCTGGGCATGGGATTCGGCCGCTGCTTCGGCAATGGCGCGCACCTGCATCTCGGTAATTTCCGGGTAGGAAATGCCAAGCCTGCAGCCGCGGTGCCCGAGCATGGGGTTCAACTCGTGCAGTTCCTGCACCCGCGCCAGCAGTTTTCTTTTTTCTTCCAGTTCAGGCGCGCCCGGTTGCAACACCTCCATTTTGGCCACTTCCACCATCAATTCTTCCCTTTTGGGCAGGAATTCATGCAAAGGCGGGTCCAAAAGACGAATGGTGACCGGATACTCTTTCATGCTTTCAAAAAGCCCCAGAAAGTCTGAACGCTGCATGGGCAGCAATTGCTCCAAGGCCGCCCGGCGGCCGGCCTTGTTAGTGGCCAGAATCATGGCCTGCATATGGGGCAGACGGTCTTCGGCAAAAAACATATGCTCGGTGCGGCAAAGACCTATGCCCTCTGCTCCGAATTCCCGCGCTTTGTTGGCGTCGCGGGGAATGTCGGCGTTGGCGCGCACTTTC
>JAFGIQ010000262.1 GCA_016929575.1 candidate division FCPU426 bacterium | reverse complement strand
CCCTTCATCCCCAGGCGCACAAAGATCGCCCGCAGCCAGGGCATCAGGCCGCCGCGCGGTTTATCAACCCGCCCGGGCGACTTTGGTTGTTTCCCTGTTGTCAGGCCAAGGTGGGCGGCGATTTTGGCAAGGTTATCTTTCAGGTTTGCCACCACTTCCGCAAAGGGGAGTCCATTGCCCTGCTCCATCATATCCGCGCCCAGCTTCATGGCTTCGGCATATTTTACATCCCCTGGTTTTTGCCCCAGCAATTCAGCGATCAACTCGCCGGCAAATTTCCGCAGAATTAAAAAACTGTCCAGAATGGTTCCATCCACATCCCAAACGACCGCTTTGACATTTTCAATGTTCACGCCGTTTATCCGCAAGGTGCTGCCAGTGAAACTCCAGCTGGTATAATCCCGGGCCACCACCCTGGCACCGTACTGCCGCAGATCGGTTTGCGCGCCGCCGGTGGACATACCCACAGCTACTACATTTGGAATGCCCTGGGCGGCCAGCATGTCATTCCGGCCGTCGCCAATGACCACCACCACACCCTCGCCACTGATGCTGCCGGCTATTTCCCGGATAATGTCCCTTTTCGTCTTTTTTCTGCTCCCGTTTTGAATGCTTTCAAAATAAGCCGCCAGATTCGGACACGAAGAACCCGGAACAGTCAGTCGGCCCGCCAGGGAGGCCCTGGTTTTTTCCGCGTCGGCGCCGGTGGCAATATACTGCTTCACTTCTCCCCTGGCCAGTGCTTCCAGCATGTTTTCAACACCAGACACCAGTTGCACCTCATGGCGGCGGCTGTAGAAATTTTTTACAGCCTTGGTTCTTATCATGCGCATTAAAAAGAGAAAAAGCGACGCACTCCGGAGCAGTCTGCGGCCGGCGGCTGCCAGCCGCCTTCCCAAAGCCGCAACAGCAAGCAGGATTTCGGCTCCGGCCAGCAGCAATAAAACAAAAGTGCCCCACATGGTCACCCAGCCCAGGCGGGTCGAGAGCAGGGGCGCATGCACGGATCCTTCCAGGGAAAGGTGGTCCAATATTTTAGGATTGTCCGCAGCCGCCATTTCCACCAACTCGTGGTTGGGAATAATCCCGCCGGGGGACAAAAGATGGCCGCGCTGGAATATTTCCGGCAGATTCACTTCCCAGGGGGCGGCATTGCTGACATCAATGCTCATGATCAGGTCGCGGTTTGCTGCATACGCCTGTCTGAGGTCCTCGCTGAACTGGCTGCGGATCCAGCCGATGGGCTGGCCGCTTTTGATCCAGCCGATGAGTTCCTCCCGCCGGTGATCGACGGTAAAATGCCAGGGATCAAAACTCAGCCACATTGGCTCAAAACTTATCCCCAACGCTGCTTCCCGGCCGTATCGGCGCTTAAAAGCCGCCCGCAAGGCCCGTATATAGGCAATTTGATTCCGGATGTACTGCGGCTGTGAAACCCCCAGCCGCGCCAACGCCGCATTCAGCTCACGGGCCACCGTGGTTTCAAACTGCAGGGTAATGTTTTTGTCCATTGCCTTTTTCAGGTATTCAAGCTCCGCGGGCGTGGGCTCCAGGCTCAGGATGTGACGCTCCATGGCCTCTGCCACCTGTTCCAGGGTCTGGCCCTGGTTTTGCTTCAAGCAAAAATAATTGGCCCAGTCATACGGCTGTAATACAGCCGTGGTGTTGCCAATGTCTTCATCCGTGAGCAGGCGGTCCAGGGCCCGCACCACCCGCCTCTGCCAGGGAATGTCATACGTCGCAATCAGATCCTCCAGGCCCAGTTCTCTTATTGCCTGCAATTGCACGTCGGTGGCATACAGTTTTATCTTTTCCGCGCCAGTGAAAAATTTCCAGTATTGGTAATAGGAGTAAATGAATCCCTTCATGAGATTGACGCGGGTGCGGAAGGGCAGGTTTTGAAACCATTGGGCCGCGCCGCTGGTTAAGGTGGGCAGTCTTTCATCCGCCTCGTTTTCCAGGATGGAAAAAGCAGTGGTGGTCATCTCCGCCCTGGCCATCAAAGCCTCGTCAGCATATGCATGCCCGGCCAATGGCCCGCGGGGCCGGGTCAGGCTGAAAACCAGGCTCATGAGGCCGATGATAACCAGCGCCGGTAAAAGCCTGCGCCAGGTTCTGCGGCCCGGCTGCTTTTCAGCCGGCGGCCCTCCCTGCCGCTTGCTCCGGCCGGCGAGTCCGGGCAGGCGTGAATGATAGATGTCCCTGCCAATCAGCGCCAGCGCGATGCCGGACAGAATAACTGCGATTCCGGCCAGCCAGGCGGGGGATAAAAAAGCCAGGGCAGACAAAGTGAGCACTGCTTCCAGGCCGTAGACCACGGTTTCAGAGCGGATAAAACGATGCAGGCTTTCATGCAGCAGCCCCAATGCGGTCAGCAGGAACAACAGGGGATAACCGAAAAGATAAGCCAGGCCTTTGCGCCAGAGAGGCCATGAAGGCTCCACCTGGCGGTTGAAAAGAATCCGGGCTTCGTGGAAGGACACCAGGCCGGGGCCGGCTCTTAATGGATGTCCTTTGATCAGGATTTCCGCCATGAGGTTTATAAAAGCCCTGCCACCCAGGAAAACAAACAAACCGCCGATTACCACCAGGCTCTGCTGCCAGTCCCCCAACCCCAGGGCAGTCACAACCTTGGCTACAGCCAGGGCCAGGGCTGTATAACCGAAGGCGGCCTTCACGCCTTGTTGGGCCAGGAGATTCCCTCCCGGCGTTGGCCCGGAAAGCCTGGTGGCGATAAAATTCTGCCAGGTCGTTTTTATGGACTTAATCTTCCAGTCGCGGACCAGGGCATGGTAAAGGGGATCATTTGGATTCAGCCTCAAAAAACCCGCTATCCTCAGCCCGGAAGCAAGGGTCAGGCTCAGGTTATCAATGGGTACTCCTTGCAGGGCTTTATATGGCTGACGGGTATCGGTCAATAGTTCCTGAACCAGTCTTTTTAATCCCTCAACTTCATCCTGGCCATAGGTCAATAAAGTTCCCTGCCGGTTTTTTTCTGCCAGAATATCCAGCAGCGCCTGGAATTGGTCCCAGGTCAGGCGAATATAAGGAAAGTGCCAATGATTCATCAGCTGGGCATGCAACGGATGATCGGCTTTTATGCCCAGGAGTCCGGCCACCTTGACAGGCGCGTTCAGCAATAAAGTCAGATGCTCTATATTCACTCCACGCAAATTCTTGTACTCTTCTGCGGGATTGGTTTTGATTTCTTCCAGAAAAGTCACCAACCCGCTGCCGTCCTCTGCCCCGTATTGTAAAATCTGCTGGATGCCGGTAATCTTCGCGGCCATAATTTTCCGGATGGCGGCATATTGTTGAATGTTCAAATCCACGAACGGCATTTTCCATTCTTGGTGAATGACAGGCAACCTGTCATCTGCAGGTGAAAGAGCCGCAGCGGCCGCCACTCTCAAAGCAGAATTAATAAAGCGGGATAAAAGCCCTATATGCAGGCCTTTTAAGGCAGGATAGGGGCAGGTTTCACGGGCGAGCTCATCCACCAGCAAGGCCAGGCCGCTGCCGTCTTCTGCTCCATAGATTCTGATTGAGTCCGGAGTCCGGGTGATGACCTTCAGCAGCATCCGCAGCTCGCCCAGCTGTTCTCCGGTCAATTGCAGATAGGGAGGGTTCCAATATTCTCCCAATTGCGCCATTTTCTCCTGATCGTCAGCCACTCCGGCCAAAACCGCCACGCGTTGCTGCGATTGTAAAATAGCGCTTAAATTCTCAGGACTGATGCCCCGCAAAGCGCGATACTCGGCTTCATTCCGGGCATTGATTTCATCCAGCAACCGGATCAGGCCGCTGCCATCCGGATTTCCCAGCTCCTGAAGGGAGGCCAGGGTTTTGGTTTTTTCCGCCAGCACTTTCTTGAGAGCCGGATATTGCGTCCAGGTCAGCTTGGTCACAGGCAATTGCCAGTGTGCGAACAGCTGCTGGTATTTCGCGCCGCCTTTTTCCAAGCCCAGGATTCCCGCAATTTTTGCCGGGGAGTTGATCAGGCTGGTTAAAGCACCGATATCCACTCCAACCAACCGCCGGTAATTCGGCTGAGCGCTCGTCCTGATCTCCTGCACCAGGGAATCCAGTCCGCTGCTGTCAGCAGCTCCATAGCGCTGTATTTGCTCCAGGGTGGTGATTTTTTCTTTTAAGACGGATTGGACATCGGCAAACTCCTGCCAGCTCAAATAGACTTCCGGCATATGCCAGTCCTGCTGTAAGCGTTGGTACAGTTCGCTCTCCTTGGGCAGTTCCAACATTCCGCCCACCCGTTCGCCGGCGTTTAAAAACATGGTCAGGCTCCCCACATGTACGCCTTTAAGTTCCTGGTATGGACCCCTCTCGGCCTGGTTGATCTCAGCCAAAAATTTCACCAGCCCGCTGCCGTCAGGCTGGCCATACTGGAGCAGGGTGCCCTGCCCGGCTTTTTGCTGCAGGATCCGCCACAGCGCGTCGAATTGCGCGGCTGTCAGATTCACCTTGGGAACCTTCCAGTTTTTCACTTGCGCGTATTCCGGGCTGACCGAAGTGATGCTTAAAAATGCCATGATTTTTTCCCGGTTCAGAATCAAGTCTGTCAGGTGGCCCCAGTTCACCGTGCGCAGGTTCTTGAAGCGGGGGTCCGGGTTGGAGCGGATTTCCTTCCAGAGCCTGATCAAGCCCCTGCCATCCGGGTCCCCATAGAGATGCAACTGGCCTGATGCCAGTTTTTCCAAAAGCATGGATCTGAGGTTGTGGAACACTCCCCAGGTAACATTGACCTGCGGCATGTTCCACTGCCTGATTTGCGCATACGCCGCATCCGGCGCAGTGATGCCGAGCAGGCCAGCAACATTTTCCCGCGTGCGGATCAGCGTGGTCAAATGGCCGATATGGATGCCGCGCAGTTTTTCATACTCGCCCGGAAGCTGGTCGATTTCAGCCAAAAGTTTGACCAGGCCGTTTCCATATTTGTCCCCATACTGCTGCAGTTGGTCTGCCGGATCCGAAGCGCGCATTTTTTCCAAAAGAATCGCCTTGATGGCCTGGAATTGTTCCCAGGTCATGTCCACCGCCTGATATTTTTTCCACTGTTTACGGATGCGCTGGTAGCGGGGATCCGCGGCTTTGATCTGCAGGATGCCCGCGATCCTTTCCGGCGTATTAATCATATCCGTGAGAAGCTTCAGATTCATGTCGCCGGGATCAATCTCTGCTGCTTCCAGCCGGCTGCGGAATAAATCGACGAAATCATGCAGGTGACCCAGGCCGGAATAATCGGCCAGCCGGTTGGTGTCAAGCAACTGTTGCAGCATGTCCTTGAGGACGAAGAAGCGTTCCGCGGTCACGCCATGGGCTTGATAATTTTTATTGCCGGCCACTTCCCCGATCCGCCGCGGAAAGGTCTTGGGGGAGATGTTTTTTCCCAGCGGATAATGCTGTTTGATATCCCTGATTAAATAATATACCGCGTATGCCCCATATTTTTGCGGGTAGGCAAGCAGGTTGATGCCGTGCGGATGGCGGCCTTTTTGGTTTTCCGCCCAAATGGACTCCAGCACCTTGCGGTCCGTGGTCAAGGCGGGTTTTTCGGCAGGCGCTGCCATTGCCTCCACTGCTGCCTGCAAAATATCCGGCAGCACGGCCACAAGCCGGGCGTCACGGGGCAGGGATTGCATTTCAGCATTCAGGGCTGGCACGGGAATTCCCAAAAATTCGCACAATTCAGGATTGCCCTTTAGAAGGTCGGTCTCAAACCATTTTTCCACGGGGAGAGTTGCCAGCCGGGTTTCGGATAGTTCCAGCCAGCGGTTCCCCAGTTGAATATAGGTCTTTTTTTCTATCTCCCACAATTGTCCCTGCAGGACTCTTCCTTCCAGTTCCATGGTTACCCGGCGCCAGGCCTGAATTTTCGGATCCCGGGCCGCTGTTTCTTCCAGGTGTAAAGTCTCTATCAGGATCTGCATGAGTTTGTGCTGCGAGTCAAGCATGAGTCCTCGCAGGCTGCTCGCACCCCACTGGTACAGCAGACTGCTGGGTTTGCCGCTTTCTTCTGCCGGCAAAGCTTCTGTCTCCTGCCGGGTTGGACCGACGGCCACTGTTTGGCCCGAAAGCTCCAAATCATTCTGCCTGGCCACTTCTGCCGCCATCATCATCTTATTGGCCAGGCGCCTGGGATGGTAGTCAGAACCGAAAAGACAAGAAGCCTCATCCTTTTTCTCTTCAACCACCCATTCGCGGCCAGCCTCATAGATGTTGGCAATCCAGGAGAGCGCTTCGGCAAGCGCCGTCTTTTCTTCAGGGGTTGCACCCGCTTGCGCGCGAATGTTCATCCAAGCCTGACTGTTGGCCAGGGGCTGGTCCGCGATTCCATGCTGCAGCAGCCGGATCTGCACCTGGCCGGCAGGCAGGCCCAATTCCGTGAGCAGGCCGGTGAGTTCCCCCAGGGTAGAGGGTGCGTTGTATTCCTCGCTGCTGATATCATCCACCAGCACGATGCGCGTCTGGGGAGCGATCTCCAGCTTCAGGGCCTTGGCCAGATATGCGCGCTGCTTTTCCCGCGACCAGTATTTAAACTGCCTGCGGTTAAAGTCCACCAGCCGCAGGCTGCGGCGGCGGCCGGACAATTCAGGCTGCACCTGCGTCCAGGCTTCAGCCGCATCATACACCAGGTCCATGGACCGCCCGATCATGACCAGATAGGCGCCTTCGAGTTCCGGGTCTGTAAGCAGGTGCTTGGCGAATTGCGCATACACCGGAATGTGCGGCAGACCGGTGGCATGCACAATCGTGTTGTCATTGACCTGGCCGGTGTTTTGAATTTGCTGCCAGAGCGTCTGGCCAGTGACAGGATCTGTTACTGTGCGCAAATAGGCAAGGCGTTGGTCCCTTGCTGCTGAAACCAACCGGATGGGCAAATGGTGGGTCATAAATTTTTGCCACAGGCTGTTATCTTGATCGCCGGACAACTGCGCCCAGGGCGTGAGGGCATTGTAGGCCGTGTGCATGCCGGCAAAGCCCAGGATGCCCGCCACCAGGGGCATGAGCACGGCTACAAAAGACATCCCCAAACTGGTGAGCCCGGTCATGACCGGTGATACATCCATGCCTGACACATAGGCCAAGACCAACACGGGCATGGCCAGCATGGATGCATACATGGCCACCAGACCCACCAGCCGCGGAATGAGCTGCATATAATCCGGCCGGCCGCCTGGTTTGTAACCGGGATGGTCCATCAGGAATTGGATGGGGTGCAGCAGGTTATAAGGCGTAAACTCTTTCCAGGGCGAGACCAGCACTCCGCGCAGATATTCCCGGAAAGATACTTTGGTGCGGGATACCACCTGGTTCACATACCAGTGAATAATAAAGGAAGCAGCAAAAATAATGGGCAGGGACAAGGGTGTGAGCAATAACGCCGCATTCACACCGGCAATCAACAAAGCCGGAATCCAGATCCGGGCTGGAGGCGCGCGGCCTTTCCAGGCCATCTGCGCAAAATGCAATATGAAGAAGATGGGCCAGGCTGCCAGGAACCCTGCTTTCCAGAACATCTCCGGGCTCACAGTGCCAGTGGCGATCAAGGCAACGGAGACCAGAAGGCCTGCTGCCAGGGAAAGGACATTCTCCGCAAACCACGCCACCCAGCGGTCATAGGTCCCGCCCTTCATCCCCAGGCGCACAAACATTGCCCGCAGCCAGGGCATCAGGCCGCCGCGT
>JAFGIQ010000261.1 GCA_016929575.1 candidate division FCPU426 bacterium | reverse complement strand
GTACCGTGCTAGAACCGGATTTTATTTTTATGGTAAATCATTGTTGTTTCGGGTTTTAAAAGGGCATTTACTTCTCAGGAATCTTATTCTAAATACGTCCCTAATCAAAGTGATCCAGGACGTTTATTAATATATAAGTGTATATAAAAGCCGCATCCTGCTGCGCCTTTTTGTGTTTTGTCTCCGCATAGTTTTTTGTGCTTTGGATTAATGGGCTTGGGAAATGCAAATGATCCTGGATCAGTCTGCATGGGTGCCTCGGGTGACAAAAGGCCTGTGATTTCAATGGATTAAATATAATACTTCGGCTGTGGTTGTGCAAGATTTTTTGTGCATGGAAATTGGCATGTTGGGGGTAAAATATTTATTATACGCATCGACTAGTCTCTATGTTTCGAAACATCCACAAACTCAATTCGCAATGCCCGCTTAAAAACACTTGCGATTTTTTCCAGGGTTTTTATCTCAATATTCTCATAACTGTTCATTTCCCATTTGGAAACCGTCTGTTGGGTGGTATGTAGCCTGGCTGCCAGATCCTTTTGAGACCAGCCCTGCTTTTTTCTCAACTGTTCAATGGCAACGGCAATTTTTGCCAGCGCTTTTTCCTGCTCGTACATTTTCCGGAAGCGCTTGTTTTTCAATTTTTTATTCAATTCCGCATCAAATGAAATCAGTTTTTTCATAGTATCACCTTTATTTTTATAATATTGTACATCTTATAAGGTGTATTGTCAAGAGTTAGCAAAGTGTCAACTTTCCACGGGCTATTCTGCTCAAAACGTCCGCTTTGTTCTGCTGTGCTTTTTTCTTCTCTTTTTCAGGGACCAAGCGGCCTTTTTTAATGAAAGCATTTGAAAGGACAATATTATCTTTCAAAATAAAAAAGTATAAAATCCTGTAATTTTGGCCATACTTCACTCTCAACTCATAAATTCCCCGGCCTATATAATCCGCATAGGGCCTTGGCAGCAACGGACCCAAAGTTTTTAATTGCTCTATCCAAGCATGCGCTTTGGCATTAAACCGCTTATCTTGATTATTTAAAAAGTTCAAAACCTGACATTTGCCTGCTTCGTCAGCATAATAAAATATCTTATACGCCATACCAGCACCTCGCTTTTCCCTGTTATTGATTCAGACAGGAAAAAGCGAAAATAATTGCAAATTATCTTGTTTTTTAATGGTGTTGGGGACGTTCATAATATATGTAGGGGCGTATGGCCATACGCCCCCACATAACCAATCGTCCCTACCCGCCTGCTTTCTCTTTTTATGCAATTTTTATCCATATTTTCTGTCAGATATATCAAACCCCTTCAAAACCTTTCCAAAGGATGGCAAGATTGACAGGTACCCTTTTTCGTGGTATACAGGATAATAAAGGAAACCGGGGCCGCTATCAGGTCGTGCTTACAAAAAGGGCCCTTAAACACCTCGAAAGGCTGCCGCAGATATCATCCGGCGTTTTACGGTTTTAGCCGAGCAACTGCGCGAGCAGGGACCGGTGGCGCGCAATTGGAGAAATTTCAGCAAACTGGGCAAAGATACTTATCATTGCCATTTAACTTACTCATATGTTGCCTGCTGGCAACACCATAAAAATACTATTGTGATCGAGGTACATTATGTTGGCAGTCGTGAAAACGCCCCATATTGACCTGTGCATCAGGGGAAAAGTCCCGCATAAGCTATTGGCGTGCCTGCGCACGGAATTCGGCAAAGATTTGCATTTGGAAGCCGAGGAGGAAAAAGTCGATTTCTTCAAAACCACCCTATACCGCAAAACCAAGCAATCCATCACTCCGGGAGCCTATGTCCGGATCTACCGCCAGAATCTCGGATTGACCCAGTCTGCCCTGGGTAAAAAGCTCAAAGTATCCAAAGCTTTCATCTGCGATCTGGAGCACAACCGCCGGGGCATCAGCAAAAAATTGGCCCAAACCATGTCTTGGTTGTTTCAGGTGGATGTAGCGCGTTTTATAGGCGTGTAAGAAACGTAAATAAGACAGCCGTAAAACGCCAGATAATTATGCCCTACAGATGAAGTCCGGGGACACAATACTTATTTCAGCCGCATGAAGTATTGCGTCCCAGAATTTACGGCAGCGGGTATTCGGTGATTCTGTGCGTATACGACCCGTCGTAGATTTGATAATAGGAATCGATATAGTGGCAGAAAATGTCGAGGCCGGGGCGTTTTTGGACGATATAAGAAAGCTGTCCGGCAGTAAAACCGATGGTCAGCACTTCCCCCGGCCGGCTTGGGCAAGTGAGATCGCGTTGCGCCGAGTTTCCATGCGCAGGATAGGTGTTGGTCAGCGTGGATTTGGTGTCAGCATAGATGACATGCGTTGAGCGGAAGCCGGTATGTTCGGCTTTCTTGATTATCAGGCCAAAGAGATAGGTTACCTTGACAGTATCATAGGGGCCGGACCAGGTCAGGGTTTTGTGCAAAAAACTTTGCGCAGCATACTCTTGTTGCGGTTCCGGCGCGACCGGATTAAGGGATTTGCTTTGCGAGCATCCGGTCATAAAAATCATGCCAGTCAAAACCATGCAGCTTAAAATGAAAAACAGGCTCTTGCGCATAAATAATTACCCCCTCCGTCTGTGTGATTGATAAAAAAACACCTAAAAAACATCCTCCTTTCCGGCTGAACCCAAAACAGGGCAGGCACGAATGCGTACATTAGATGATATTTTCGCGGGCAATATTACAGCAATAGTGCGGCGTTGGCGAGAAAAAGGCGCGCGGAAACCAAGGAAGGATAGTGAGCCGGGATTATTGATCTGAATTGTAGAAAGGCATTATCTGTAATCGCCGCTTCATCCCCGGCCTTGAGGCCGGGGGGAATTCGCAGTTAATTTTACCATCTATTTAAACAATTTTTTCAGCTGATCCTGCGCGCCTTGCTTTGCTTTTTCCTCGGCTTTTTTCTTCTCCGCATCAGCCGCCCGGTTGACCAGGTCCTGCTTTTCCTGAATGATTTTTTGGGCAGACGCTATCTGCTCCTGCACGGCCTGCTGCTGCCCTGCGACCTGGCCCAGCACCTGCTTTTTTCTGGCCTCTGCTTCAGCCCGGGCTTTTTTTTCCACTTCTGCGGTATAGCGGTTGATTTCCGCCCGGATCTTTTGCTGCACGGCGGCCAATTCCTCGCCCAGCATGGCCTGCAGCCGGCTGGATAAAATTTTGTCCAAATCCGATTCCACGCTGTATTGCAGGTTTTCCAGGGTGCCTGCCATTTTTGCCCTCACTGTAAAACCATTGACGCCTTTCCAGAGGGATGCCAGCAGCCGTTTCACCTCGGCTTGTTGTTCCGGTGCCGGCAGCGGCGCCCCCAGCCGGCTGAAAGAGATGTTCAGCGAGGATTCCAAGTTGTCTCCGGACAGCATGAAGGCGGTATCCACTGCTGCCAGACCCTGCTGGAAAGAAGGCAGGTAGTCGGATTTTGGCAGCTGGAGACCCGAGGCTTTCATGCCCTTTAGGCTGATGGCTACGCTGTCTTTGGGAACTTCCGCAAGGTGGTCCAGAACCACCCTGATGCCCAGGCTGCGGGTGCCTTGCCTGCCTTTGATCTCCGCCTTGGTCGGCCGTCCCACCAGCGCGGGTTCGGAGGTGATATCCGTAATCACGCCGCTAAAATCCAGGGGTTCGTTTGTTTTTCCCTCGCCGCCCGTGGATCCGGTCAGGGACATTTTAATAATGTGGAATCCGGGCGGCCGGTTGGCGACCGGGAAACTCACGTCCTGGCCATGCATGCGGGTCCGCACGGATTTCTTGGCTTTGTCCTTTTTCGCCGGCAGGTACCGGCGCGCCAGGCCCGCCAGGTCGACCATCCGGTATATTTTGTTCAGCCAGGCCGACCCCACCAGCGCGCGCAGCAAATTCCCGGTCGACAAGGTCGGCAGTTCCAGCTTGCCCATCAGGGCCTTGAAATCCCGGTCCTTGAGCTCCTGAAAACGCTGCCCCAGGTTTGCCGCCTGGCTGAAATCGCGTTCCGCGTCCTGCTTGAGCCCCTGCAAGGTCCGGTTGAGTTCCTGCAGGCTCTGGATCTCCTTTTGCGCTCCGGCAATTTTGTCCTTGGCCGCCAGGGCGTCTTGAGGATTTGCAACCTTGATTCCCTGCAAGGCCTGCGCAGTGTTTTTTAAGGAATTGATTTTGGGCTGCACGTCCAGGCCCTGCAGCCGTTTTTCATAATCGCCGGCTTTCTGCTGGTACTCCTGTTTCAGGGGCTCCACGGCCTTGAGGGTCTGCAATTCCGAAGGATTAACCACCTTGTCCACAGAAAGCGATTGCATCTGGTTTTTGGCTTTTTGAATGCTGTCCCAGGCCGGAAGCGACTGCCACTCGGCCTCAGCCCGGCCTTTGAGTTTGGCGGCCAGCTTGGCCATGGGGCCAGCCTGTTTTTTGGCTATGGCCTTCTGCTTTTTCGGTGGCAGGGCGCCTGAGCTTTTGCGCGCCGTGCCCCAGCGCACGCCCTCCACGCTCATATCCTGAATGATAACCTTTTTGGCAAGCAGGGGCAAGGGCTGCAGGTTTCCGCGCAAGGCATCCACTTCAAACAGGTTGGTCATGGGTTGCTCTTTGTTCGCCACCCGGAGGCCCTGCAGGCGGATCGCCGGCCGGGTTAGGCTCAGGTTCAGGGAAGCGATCTCGACTTTAGCGCCAAAGGCCATTTCGCCGGCAGCGACCAAGCCCCGTTTCACCAGCATATCCAGAAAAAATATATTAAAGACAACCACCAGCGCAATGACCACAACAGCGGGCACCAGGTATTTCCAGCGGAAGCAGGATGACTTTTTAGGGGTTGCGGATTCTGCCATGATTCAAACCTCGTTTTTGGAAATGTCGCCTTGACGGCAAAAGAGAGGGTATTTGCCTGGCGCGCGGGTTATCTATCTCCCCTTGCCCACGCCTACTGCAATATTGGTCAGTTTCAGCCATTTTACCAGCTTCCATTTGGCCACGCGGTCCTGCCAATGCCGGCGGTAATAGACCACGAACATGCGCGTGCCGACCATGACCGGCACAAAAAGCAGGAGTGCCAGTATGAAGCTGCCCATAACCACAGTATTGTTAAAACGGGTGAAGGGCACGATGGGGGCATTGTACCAGGAGGTCCACAAGGGGGTTAAGCCATCCGTCTGCACCAGAAGGGCATACCCCAGGTGGTGCGACAGCGGGTCGAGCAGGGCTGCCAACAGGGCAAACAGCGCTGCGCTTAAAAGTGCGCCCCCAACATTCACATTTAAAAACATGATGAGCAAAAAGAGGACAACATTCTGAATGCCGGACAAAGGGGAAAATCCCATGACCATTCCCAGGGCCACGCCTCCGGCTACTTGCCAGGGTGAATCTTCGGATTGAAGGACCGCCAGCAAACTTCGGACTGCTTTAAGCCAGAACATGCGCACCTCCGGATGGTCGGCTGAGAAAGCCCTTGAAATTCGTGGATATCTTACCTTTGAAACTGCTGGTTCGCAATGGAAATCTGATATTTTTTGACTCCCGGACAAGGATCCTGGCAGACTTCAATCCACTTCTGCTCCCGGACTGATTCGGCGGTTCCCTATTCCCATTTGATATACAACCGGATGGCGTTTTTATTCTGGGAGTCATATGTGACCTGGATGTGCTGTGCGTCTGTCATTTCCAAGATGCCGACAATCGACCCGCACAAGCTCTCCAACTGGAATTTCATAATTTCCGGAAAATGGCGGATGACGATATGCGCTTCTTTGTCTCCGATTTTATTCATCTCAACCGCGCCCACATCATAATTGGCTTTCCACATGCCAGCCAAGCGCTTGATGATGAAGGCCGTGGAGGGCATGCGCACAAAAATAGTGTAGATGCCGCGCATCATGAATTTTATCATTTCCCTGCTTACTTTACGGATGCCCTCGGGATCGCCGGGAAAAAGCAGGTCAGCGGCAATATCCAAGTCCCCGGGATCGTCTTCGAAGGATATCCAGGTGACCGGCAGGGCTTTTTTAAACAATTCCTGTCCTTGGGGAGAGAGGCGTTCATAAAAGCGCTGTTCTATCTCCGGGCCGCGGGACCTGATGAATTCGCGCATGGCGACAATGCTGCTGCCTTTAAAGTGTCCCACTTCCACATATGCCTTTCTTTAGTTTGAACCCTCTGAAAAACTGATCGCAACCGGCTAAAAAGCCTTTTTCAGCGGTTTCAGTTTATAATGAATATCGGCTTCATTATTATAATCAGAAACCTCTGAAAAAGGTTTTATAGCCATCTGCCTGAATGGATGTTTGGGATGGGGATGAGACGGCGTTCAGCGAAAAAGACTGGT
>JAFGIQ010000260.1 GCA_016929575.1 candidate division FCPU426 bacterium | reverse complement strand
TGTTGTTGCTGCTGCTGCTGCTGCTGCTGCTGCTGCTGCTGCTGCTGCTGTTGCTGCTGTTGCTGCTGTTGCTGCTGTTGCTGCTGTTGCTGCTGCTGCTGCTGCTGCTGTTGCTGCTGTTGCTGCTGCTGTTGCTGCTGTTGCTGCTGCTGTTGCTGCTGTTGCTGCTGTTGCTGCTGCTGTTGCTGCTGCTGTTGCTGCTGTTGTTGCTGGTTGGAAGAGGATCCCCCACCACCTCCGCCGCCGCCACCGCCAGAGGAGTCATTGTCTTTTTGCCGTTTTTTGGCAATCTCCAGATTATGCTCCACTTCTCCATCGGTAGGCGCCAGTTTTTTGGCATTTTCGTAGGCTGATATTGCCTGTTTATACCGTTGCAGGCGCATTAAGGCATTGCCCATATTATAATGGGCTTCATACATATTGGGATCCGCCTGCAATGCCCGGTCATACATTTTAATGGCGCGTTCATAATCATAATCCTTCATGGCCTTGTTGCCTTCAACAAAATGCCTTTGGGCGCAGCCGCAGAGGCCAACCCACGCCATCACCATTGCAGCACTGAAAAATATCCTGTGCAAAGCCATTTTCACCCGCCTCTTTTCAAGCTGGGCAACCAGGCCGTGCGCCTGCCCATAAACGACTCGACCAGCAACAACAATAATGCTGTCAGTGCCGTCCAAACATAAAATTCCTTGTATATCGGTTTCTTTTTCTTTTCTGTATGCTCTGTTTTAGTCAGGCGGCTGATATCCTCATATGCCCGCATGAGTGAATCATTGGTGGCGGCTGAATAGTATTTTCCCCCCGTATCCTTGGCCAGGCGTTCCAGCAGGGGTTCATCCAATTTGGTAATGACCGGCTGACCCATGTACATTTTATACTTCGGTTTTCCGTTTTCATCCTCGCCATCCGGAATCATCGTGCCTTCCGGCGTCCCCACCCCGATGGCATAAATGCGCGTTCCCGCCTCCGTAATCTCGGGCAATACTTCCAGCGGCGCCTTGCCCTTGGTATTCTCACCGTCGGTCAGCAGGATGATGACCGCATTCTTCCGGTTTTCCTTGCCAATGCGTTCCAGCGCATATTTTAACGCATCGCCGATGGCGGTTCCGTCCACAGGCAGAAAATTGGTGCTGACAATATCGATCATCATCTTGGCCGTGCGGTAATCCTGGGTCATGGGGGATTGGAGGGCGACCGAGCCGGCGAAGACGACCAAACCCACGCGGTCATTGCTGATCTGGTTGACAAAAAATTTCACCGCCTCTTTTGTCGCTTCCATCCGGTTCGGCGTCAAGTCCGTGGCCCGCATGGAGGAGGAAAGATCGATCAGCAGCATGATCTCCAGGCCTTTTTGCGTCACTTCCTCTTCCACAAACACCGGATCACCCCCGGGGCGCGCCAGCGACAACACGAGAAAAAGCACCGCCCCGAACAGCAACAGCAGCCGCAGCCAGGCATGCCGTCCCACCACCTGCAAGGTCGGATTCAGCATTTTAAAAATACCGACATCGCTGAAACGCGCCATGGCGCGCTGCTGCCTGCGCCCGTCCCACCAGCGCAGTAAAAAATATACGGGCACTCCGGCCAAAAACCACAGCATCACCGGTTGAAGAAAGGTTAGCTTGCTCATGCAAATGACCTCAGCCACGTCGCCGAAAGCAAGGCCTCCAAAAAGAGGCTCCCCAGGGCAATAAAGAGAAACCAGGTGAACAATTCCTTATAATGCGGGTCCCGGCGCTTTTTTTCGTCCTTGATCAGCTGGTCTATCTGGGTGTAGATCGCGTCCAGGGATTGTTCATCCGTGGCCCGGAAATACTCCCCGCCGGTCTTGGTGGCCACTTCCTTGAGTGCGTCATCATTGGGTTCATCCCAGCGCATGGGTTTGCCGTCGACGATAAACGGGGTTTTCACGCCGAACTGGTCCACCGTAAACACCGGAGCCCCGCCCTTGGCGCCGATGCCCACGGTAAATATCCGGATTTTTTTCGCTTCCGCAATCTCGGCGGCTTTCAGCGGCTCTTCCCCGCGGTTGTTGGTGCCGTCCGTGGCCATAATAATGACATTGGTCTGCCCGTCAAATTCCGCCAGGCGGTTGACCGCCGACAATATGCCGTCGCCGATGGCCGTGCCGTCGGCGTCAACAGTATTGAGGTCGATCTCCTGGATGGAGGCTTTCAACACATCATAATCCATGGTCAGGGGCGACTGGGTGAAGCTTTTCGCGCCGAAAACCACCAGCCCGACTTTGTCGTTTTTGATTCTGCTGATGAAATCCTGCAACACCTTTTTCTCGGCTGTGATGCGGTCTGGTTTCAAATCCTCGGCCACCATGGAGCCGGAAAGATCAACCACCAGCATGATATTGATGCCTTTGAGCGCGACTTCATTCTCCCCTTTCAGGGCTTGTGGACGCAAGACGGCGATCACCAGGGCGGCGACGGCCAGTACCCGAAGCAGCAAGGGCAGATATCGCAGATAGACCGACAAGGAGGGTTTATACCCGTGGAAAACGCCGGCTTGGCTGAAAAAAACCCCTTTGGCTTTCAACCGGTCGCGAACGGCCATGAAAAGCACGAGCAAGACCGGCAGGGCCACCCAGACCAGGTGGATATTAGACCACTTCACCACTTCCTCCCTTGGCGCCGTTTAAAGAAGGCGACAATGGCATCCACATAGGATTGCGCCGTATCCAAATCCGTGGAATCCACATGACAGCGGGTAAAGATCGTATCCAGGCTTTCGCGATGCTTCTGGGCCAATTCCTTGAAACGGCGGCGGGCCTTTTTGCTGCCGGTATCGATGATCACCCGTCTGCCGCTTTCCGGATCCTCCAGCTCCACGATGCCCACGTTGGGAATCTCCCGCTCCCGGCGGTCCGTCAAAACCAGGACATTGATGTCATGCCGAAAATTCGCACGCCGCAAGTTTTCCTCAAAGTCAATATCCGAATAAAAATCGGAAACGAGAAACACCGTGCTTTTTTTCTTGACGATGTGCGTTAAAAACTCCAAGGCGCAATTGACATCGGTTTTATTGGATTGCGGATCAAAGGCGATCATGTCGCGGATGACGCGCATGATGTGGGACTTTCCCTTATTGGCCGGGATAAAATGCTCAATCTTGTCGGTGAACATCAACAGCCCGACGCGGTCGTTGTTTTTGATGGCGGAAAAAGCCATCGATGCGCAAAATTCCACCGCCAATTGCCGTTTGATGCGGTTGACCGTGCCAAAATCCGTGGAACGCGAGGCATCCACAATCACCAGCACCGTCATCTCGCGCTCTTCCTCAAACTGTTTCACGTGCGGCACACTCAGGCGGGCCGTGATATTCCAGTCGATATTGCGCACATCATCGCCTTCCACATATTCCCGCACGTCCGCAAACTCCATGCCCTGGCCTTTGAAGCTGGAGCGATAGGCCCCGGCCAAAGTGCTCGACACCAAGATGCGGTTGACGATTTCTATTTTTCGCACCTGTTTAAGGACTTGCTTAAGATCTAATTGCATCCGGGAATCCTCGCCTGACAAAGGCCGCTTGCGGCCGGCCGCCAGCCATCACGGCACTTTTACGGTTTTTAATATTTCATCAATGATGTTTTCCGACTTGATTTCCTCGGCTTCCGCTTCATAACTCACGGAAATGCGGTGGCGCAGCACATCATGGGCAACGGCCTTGACGTCATCCGGCGTCGCATACCCGCGGCCCTCCATGAAGGCGTTGCCCTTGCTGCCGATGGTCAAATAAATGGACGCCCTGGGGCCGCCGCCGTATTGTATGAGATTCTTGATTTTCAAACCATACCGTTCAGGATAACGGGTGGCAAAAATAATATCGACAATGTATCTTTTTATCTTGTCGTCTATATAGATGCTGTTGATGGAATCCCTGGTGGCCACGATATCTTCAGGAGTGCACACGGGCTCGGCTTTCGGTTGGATCCCCCTGGTAAAACGGTTGATGATTTCAAATTCATCCTCCGGCGTGGGATAGCCGATGATGACTTTAAACATAAAGCGGTCAACCTGGGCATCCGGCAGGCTGTAGGTCCCTTCCGATTCAATGGGATTTTGCGTCGCCAGGACCAGAAAGGGTTTGTCCATTTTAAAGGTTTGTCCGCCGATGGTGACCTGTTTTTCCTGCATGGCTTCCAGCAGCGCGGCCTGTACTTTGGCGGCCGCACGGTTTATTTCGTCCGCCAGCACAATATTGGCAAAAATAGGGCCTTTCTTGATGGAAAATTCGCCGGTTTTGGCATTGTAAATATTCGTGCCGATGATGTCCGCCGGCAGCAGATCGGGCGTAAACTGAATGCGCGAGAATTTTGCCTGAATGCACGTGGACAGGGTCATGACTGCAAGCGTCTTGGCCAGCCCGGGAACCCCCTCCAACAGAATATGCCCCTGTGTCAGCAATCCCATCAACAGGCCGCGGATCATGATGGGCTGGCCCACAATGACTTTCTGCGCTTCCGCAATGATTTTCTCCATTGCCACGCTCATTTCCTTCCCTTTTTGATCCAGTTCATGTACCTCAGGCATTTTTTCTCTCCCTTCCAGCGCTGATATGTGGACCGATGGTTGACGCACAACAAAAAGCCAATACCCCCGCGGCAAGCCGCGGGGCATGTTAAGGTAACCCTCGCCCTTGCAGGGCGAGGGCAAGCCATCTCCCCGTGGCCGGCCACGGGGCTTTATCCGTATATGGTCAAGGCCGGAATTCCCGCCTGCCTGCACAGCAGGCAACGTGTGCTTACGCCTCGTCCTCGTCTTCTCTCTGTTTCTGCACTTTGGGAGGCTTGATTTTTATTTTCCGCCCCGCCTCGATAAAATCCTTCACGATCCCGTGCAATTCAATCATTTTGTCTTCATCCGGAACAAAACCGGCGAATTTGGCCTTATCCGCCACTTTGAAAAATTCCTCCAGGCCTTCCAGATTGGACTTGGGAATTTTCATGGCTGTCAGTTTTTCCAGCAAAACCACAGTGCTCAAAACATGGGCGTCAACCCCGAACTTTTCCTGCAGGTAGTCCAACAGGGTCCGGCTGATGCCGGCATAATATTTGTCCAAATCATCGGCCTCCGCAAAAGCAATCGCCTCATTCAACGCCAGCAAGGCCTTGTTTTCATGATTGATCTGCGGCGGCGCCGGCTTGCGGCTGCCCAGCAGCCAAACCGCTGTTCCGCCCAGGCCCGCCACCACGGCGAATAGAATAAGCGCAACCGGCAGGCCGCGGCCCTGCGCATTCAGCGTATTGCCTTTATCCGCTGCAGCAGTTTTTTTTTGCTTGGCCACTTCAGATTCCGTGGTAGGCTCCACCTCCACAAACACCACATCGGTCTTGCCGTTTTTTAAAAGATTGGAAGTGGGATCCTGATAGGTAATAATGCCGGAGGCAATGGACAAGCGGCCGGTTTCCGCCGGTTCCAGCAGCCATATTTTTTTCATGATTTTATAACGTTCCGCGCCTTCTCCCACTTCCTGTACGCGTTCGTTTTCAGCCAAAACATTGAATTGAAGAAAGGAAGGAGGGGTGATGGCAGGAGGCATGGTATTGGTGCCGAAGTTGACAATGATCAGGTATTGTATCTTCTCCCCAAATTTGATCTTGTCTTTTTCCACCAATGCCTTGAAGGTAACCTCATCCAGGGCAATAACAGGCTGCCAGTTGAGCAGGATGAAGACAAGTACCGCAACCGCCCGGCAAATCATCTGTTTCACAATATTCCCTCCCGAAAAACCCTTGATTTTATTCATCATTATCAGACCTCTCTTGAAAAGTCAAGGATTAATATCTCCTGTTCCGAGAGGTATTGTAACCTATTATGCTGCGTATTTCCACTCTTGAAAACACATGACCTCAAAAACACGCAGCATGCGCTATTTGGAGGGTGCGTGTACATGCAATCCGCTTTTGCAAGGCGATCCCTGGTTTTCACGACGAAGACACGTTGCATTTAACCGGCATCCAGGAAAGCTTTTTGTATGAAGTCACTGGACCCCTGATAAAAACATTCCGGGGTGACGGCGGAGTCTGGAGAAAATTATTCCAAAGCAACGGCGGGGTGTAAAAATGACGGTTGTATATTCTTTAATATATTGAATTTATTTTATTTATACCAGCGGGGGGTTTACTATATAATAGTATTAACAGGCTGCTGAAAAACCTCTTTCCGCCTGGACGGGATACGGCTATGGCGGCATGAATAATAAAGTCTTCGCGAAAAAGACTAGTTTTTCCACTTTTTCGCGTGAAGGCCACCCTCCCGCTGGTGGCTGCCTTTATTATTCATGCTGTCATAGCCGAACAACCGGGGTTTTTCATCACCCTGTTAGTATCTATCGGAGTAATTGCATGCCCGCATATTTTGACGAAAACCAAACCGCCTCCGTCTTTTCGGCTTCTTTCTGGATGAAGGCCGGTATTTCAGCTGCAGCCATTATTGCGGTGTTGTTGCTTGCCTGGTTTGTCAGCGACCGCAACAGCCTGGTCTTCCTGGCAATCGGCATCATCGCCGCCCTGCTGGCCGGCGCGGGGCTGGCGTATTACTTACAACGCGCGGAAAAGCAGGACACGCCGGCCAGGAATTTTTTACGCCAACGCCTGGAATTACTGGCGCAGAATCAAAATCCCGGCCCGCTGCTGGAATCCACTGATGACGAATTATTA
>JAFGIQ010000259.1 GCA_016929575.1 candidate division FCPU426 bacterium | reverse complement strand
CGGGCAAGTCCGGGTGGTGGCTGCCACTTCTGAAGCTTCCGCGGGCCGGAAATTGTCCGACCTTTATCCCGGGCTGGGGCCGGCGGGGGATATTCCCTTATCCGCCTTGGCGAAGACCGAGCTGACCTCGAAAACCGCGGATGTGGTGTTTTTGGGATTGCCGCACGGAGAATCCATGCACGTCGTCCCGGACCTCCTGAAAGCCGGTATAAAAGTCATTGACCTGTCCGGGGACTACCGGTTTAACGACACGTCGATCTATGAAACCTGGTATAAACGCAAACATACGGCCAAGGAAATGGCTGCCAAGGCAGTCTATGGCCTGCCGGAACTTTTTAGGGAGGAGATTAAAGGAGCGTCATTGGTGGCAAATCCGGGCTGTTATGTCACGGCGGCTGTTTTGGCTTTATATCCGCTGGTGAAGGCGGATATGGTGGAATTGCGGACAATCATCGTGGATGCCAAATCCGGCATAAGCGGAGCCGGCCATCATCCGAAAGCGGAAACACATTTCAACCGGATTGCTGAGAACGTCGTGCCGTATAAAATGGCGGGGACGCACCAACACACTCCGGAAATAGAAGAGACGCTTTCCCTGGCGACCGGGCAGGAAGTATCGGTGGCGTTTACTCCCCAATTGGTGGCAGCGCGGCGGGGGATCCTCGCTGTTGCCTACAGCCGTTTGAAAAAAGAATACAGCGAGGAGCAGGTGCAGGAAGTATTCCGCGCGGCCTATCAGAAAGAGCCGTTTGTCAGGTTTTTGGCCGGCGGGGACGAATGGCCCAATCTCTCCAGCGCCGTCGGTTCCAACTTCTGTGTGATCAAGGTGGACATAGATAGCAGGACCGGATGGGCCATATCGGTTGCGTCCCTGGACAACCTGATCAAAGGCGCGTCCGGCCAGGCCATACAGAATATGAATCTGATGCTGGGACTAGAAGAAACCGCCGGCCTGTCCCAGATCGGGCTTATTCCCTAAACCACTCTTGTCCAAATTAAATCAAAACCCTATCCGCAGATGCCACAGATTACACGGATTTATAAAGCTTAAAATTATTTGCATTGCATGTTTTAATTTTTTAGACATCCTCTGCGAAATCGGCGTCATCTGCGGATAAAGCCTTTGTTTCTCAAGTTTATAAAACACATCACAGGTGTCCAAATGAGGATTTGGAAAGACGCGATAACTATTCATATATGGGCGCCAGCCGGCAGTCCTGACCGGATGGATTATTGGGAAGAAAAAGGACGCCTCCGGCGGTATTCGCGCAATTTGTACAGCAATGAAAAAACATTATTGATTATTTGGACAGCAGTGTCCCCAAACAAAAAAAAACAGGCAGGTGTCGAACAGGACAAGGGAATTCCCGATTATAGCCCGGGGTTGCTACCCTCATTGCAAGCAGGGTGGGTCCAGGCCTCAAGCTAGAGCACGGTTTTTAAGCCCTGCGGGGTTCCATAAACATGCCTGAATTTACCCTTGCGATACAAACGCCTTTATGATAAGATCCTGCCTCAAAAATCTCACGCTGGAGGACCTTTAAGGGAGTGCCGGGAAGACGGCAAAGCCGGACCGGTTCCTTGAGGGGATGAGCACAGCGGTGGAAAAAACTACATTTATGGAGGGTTTTATGGTCAACATTTCGATGAAGCAGTTGTTGGAAGCAGGGGTGCATTTTGGGCACCAAACCAGGCGTTGGAATCCCAAGATGGCCCGTTATATTTACGGAGAGCGGAACGGCATTTATATCATTGACTTGCAAAAAACCGTAAAAAAACTCAAAGAAGCCACGCGTTTCATCCGCGATACGGTGGCAAACGGGGAAAAGGTTATTTTCGTCGGCACTAAAAAACAGGCCAAGGACTCGGTGATGGAAGAAGCCAAACGCTGCGGCATGTTTTATGTCAATCAACGCTGGTTGGGAGGGACATTAACGAATTTTCAAACCATTCGCAAAACCATCCAGCGCATGCTGAACATGGAGCGCATGTTGCAAGACGGCTCCCTGGATTCACTGCCCAAGAAAGAACGGTTGCAGGCTTCCAAGGAACTTGAAAAGATGGACCGTTCCTTGGGCGGGATTAAGACCATGGAGGAATTGCCGGGCGCGATTTTTATCATCGACACCAAAAAAGAGCATAATGCCATAGCCGAAGGCAGGAAGCTGGGCATCCCGATTGTGGGCATTGTGGACACCAACTGCGATCCGGATGAAGTGGATTACATCATTCCGGGAAACGACGACGCCATCCGCGCCGTGCGGCTGATTTCCAGCATTATGGCCGAATCGGTCTTGGAAGGGGCTGAACTGCAAAAGCAGGAATTGGAAAGACGGGAAAAGGAAGAGAACAGCGTCGCAGGCGGCCAGGAGGAATCCGCCGCTGCGGTGAAGGCGGAAGACCAGCAAGACCTGCCGGTGACGGAGGATCAAGGCGGTCAAGAAGATCAAAAACCAGCGGAAAACAGCGGAAGCGCGGGAGACAATTATTCCGAAAAAGCGCAGATTCGCGCCGAACTCTAATCAAACGATTTCCCCCCGGCCGACCAATAGCGTGGCGCATGATTTTTGAAGGAGGAAAGGGTAATGACCATTTCAGCATCGGTGGTAAAGGAACTGCGCGAGAAAACCGGCGTAGGCATGATGGAGTGCAAAGCGGCCCTGCAGGAGTGCAACGGGGATATGGATAAGGCCATGACGTATTTACGGGAGAAGGGATTGGCTTCCGCGGCCAAGCGTGCAGGGCGTGTCGCAGCCGATGGGACGGTTGCGGCCTATATTCACGCAGGCGGAAAACTGGGCGTGATGGTCGAAGTCAATGTGGAGACGGATTTTGTAGCCAAGACCGACGAGTTTCAAGCGCTGGCCAAGGATGTGGCCATGCACATTGCGGCGGCCAATCCACAATACGTCAAGCGCGAGGATGTCCCCGAGGCAATGGTGCAAAAGGAGCGCGACATCTACAAGGCCCAGATGGCGGATACCAAGAAACCGCCGGAAATCTTGGAAAAAATCATTTCCGGCAAGTTGGAAAAATTCTACGAAGAAGTATGCCTGCTGGAACAAGCGTACATAAAGGATCCGGATAAAAAAGTCAGCCAGCGAATAGCCGAAACCATCGCCAAAGTCGGCGAAAATGTGCAGGTGCGCCGTTTTGCGCGCTTCCAAGTCGGAGAGGAGTAATTATCCTGGTGGGAATTTCAGCGAAACAATTGAGATACAAACGCGTATTGCTGAAGCTGTCAGGCGAGGCCCTGGCACACAGCAATGCTTTTGGGATAAACCCCAGGAAGATTCAATGGATCGCCGAACAAATAAAAGTACTTACCAAAAACGGGGTCCAGGTGGCCCTGGTTATCGGCGGCGGAAACATTTGCCGCGGATCTACGGCTGCAGCCCTGGGCATGGACCGTGTGGCGGCGGACTACATGGGTATGTTGGCGACAGTGATTAACTCGTTGGCCATGCAGGAGCGGCTGGAAAAATTAAACGTGCCAACCAGGGTTCAGACTTCCATTGAAATGCAGAAACTGGCAGAACCCTATATCCGCCGCCGGGCTATACGACACCTGGAAAAGGGACGGGTTGTCATCTTTGCCGCCGGCACCGGGAACCCCTATTTCTCCACGGATACGGCGGCAACCCTCAGGGCCATTGAAATTGGTGCGGATGTGATATTCAAAGCCACCAACGTCGGAGGCGTCTATTCCGCCGACCCCCGCCAAAATAAAAAAGCCCGACTTTTTAAAAGTGTGCGCTATATGGAAATCATCCGGAGACGGTTGAAAGTAATGGACACCACGGCCATAACCATGTGCATGGAGAACCACCTGCCTTTGGTTGTTTTTGACCTGAATAAAAAGGGCAATATCCAAAAAGCGGTATTGGGGAAGGGAATAGGCACCCTGGTTCACTAGATCATATTTCGGAGGTGGGATATGACCGAGAATACACCTGATGCAATACAAAAAGAAACGCAGAGCCGCATGAGCCGGGCGATTGAGGCGTTGCGGCGCGAATTTTCCACAGTCAGAACAGGCCGCGCCTCATCCGCCATCCTGGATAGCGTGCGCGTCGAATATTACGGCAGTCCCATGCCGGTCAATCAGGTGGCTTCCATCGCCACACCGGATGCCAAGACTTTGGAAATCAAGCCTTGGGATGCCAGCATTTTAGGAGAGATAGAAAAAGCCATTTTAAAGGCGAATTTGGGCATCACTCCCATGAACGATGGCAAACTCATCCGCCTGGCTTTTCCTCAGCTGACTGAAGAGCGACGCAAGGAACTGGTGAAGCATGTCCATAAGATGGCGGAGGACGCAAAAGTTGAAATTCGCGGACACCGGCGTAAAAGCATGGAAATGCTCAAAGAATTAAGAAAAGGGAAAGCCCTCAGCGAGGACAATGAAAAAGCCGCGGAAGAAAAAATACAAAAACTGACCGATGAGTTTATCGCTCAGGTGGATGACGTCACCAAGCATAAAGAGCATGAACTCATGGAAATTTAAAAATGCGGCGGCCACTTTGCTGCTTTTGAAAAGACGACCCTCACTTTACGTGGGGGCTTTTTTTTAGGTGAAAAGACATGCCTGTAAAGGGACAGAACCGCACATTCCTGCTGGACGCCAAACGCCTGCCCCGGCACGTGGCGGTCATTATGGATGGCAACGGACGCTGGGCGCGGAAACGCGGCCTGCCCCGGATGGAAGGGCACCGGGAGGGCATGAATTCCGTGCGCAGTATCATCAGGAAATGCGGCGAGCTGGGCATCTCCTATCTCACCCTGTATGCTTTTTCAACGGAAAACTGGAAACGTCCCGGACGCGAAGTCCGTTTTTTAATGCAGCTGCTGATCCAATATTTAAAGAAGGAGCTGACGGAGCTCGATCGCCAAGGGGTGCGCATCGCCATGTTGGGTTCCAGGGAACGCGTCCCCACAGAGGTGCTGGGCAGCATCGATCAGGCACTGGCACAGACAAAAAACAACCGCGGCCTGAAACTGAATTTGGCCTTTAATTACGGCGGCCGTCGGGAAGTATTGGATGCAGTGGAGGTGTTTTTAAAAAAACGCCCCCGCCCGGTTTTGTCCGAATCATCCTTTGCCTCCTGTTTATACACCGCCGGCCTGCCGGACCCGGATTTGCTGATCCGCACTTCCGGAGAGATGAGGATTTCCAATTTTTTGCTCTGGCAGCTTGCCTACGCGGAGATTGTGGTCAGCCCGGTATTATGGCCGGATTTTCGTGAAAGGGAATTGCTCCGCTGCCTGAGAGAATTCCAGAAGCGTGAAAGACGTTTCGGAGGAGTGAAATCCGTTCATGCTTAAAACCCGCATGGTAGTGGCTGCTATTTTTCTGCCGGTGTTTGCCTGGCTCATTTTTCTTGCCAATCCCTGGCCATTGTATACACTCACGCTTGTCGCGCTGGTTATTGCCATGTTGGAATTTGGGCTCTTGGTGGAGCATCGACGCATACGCTATTATTGGTGGGTTGCCCTGCCCGCTGCGTTGGGACTGTGCGCGGCCGCTGCCTGCTCGCGGCACCTGCCGGGAATATGGCCGGCGAATGCCTTGGTGCTTTTTTTCATTATATCCTTACTGGCAATGTTTTTGACCGGCTTGACTACCCTGCTTATGGGTTATCGCGAGCATGAAAGTTTTGCTTCGATGTGCACGACTTTTATGTCCGTGGTTTTGCTGGGCAACACCAGCGCCTTTTTATTCATGCTGCGCGACTTGCCCCACGGATCCTATTGGTGGCTTATTTTATTTGGATGCAATTGGCTGTATGACGCCTCGGCCATGTTTGGCGGCACGCTCTTCGGCAAACGCCGCTTGGCGCCGACAATTTCCCCGGCCAAAACCCTGGAAGGAATGATTTGCGGGCTGGTTGTTACCGCCACTGCCGCAGCGGCGGTATACCTCTTTTGGTTTCCCCGGCAGCTGGGTTTTTCCCTGCCGGGATTCGTGCTTCTGAGTATCTGTCTGGCCCTGCTTTCCCAGGCAGGGGATTTGATCGAATCCATGTTCAAACGCTGGTCGGGAGCCAAAGACGCTTCAACCATTATTCCCGGACATGGAGGCATTCTCGACAAAACGGATAACCTTTATTTTACCGCTCCGCTGCTGTTTGCCGTGGGGTGGTGGATGATGCACCCATGACCGGCCGTAAACATATCGTCCTTTTGGGGTCAACCGGGTCCATCGGCAAATCCGCCCTGGATGTCATTGGCCGTCATCCCCGGCGTTTTCGCATCGAAGCCTTGGCCGCCAACCGCAATGCCAGGTTGATACTGGCGCAAACGAGAAAATATAAACCCGCGCGTGTTGCCTTGGCGGAACCAGCGGCCTATCGTTTTGTGCGCGACCGGGTGCGGCGATGGAAAAATCCGCCACGCGTGGAGGGGGGCATGGAAGGCATCCGGCGGGCAGCGGTGATGCCTGCGGCCGACCTGGTGTTGTCCGCGATGGCAGGCAGCGCCGGACTGCTT
>JAFGIQ010000258.1 GCA_016929575.1 candidate division FCPU426 bacterium | reverse complement strand
TGCCACAGGTCGGTGAAGGCCTGCTGCCGCTGCTCGGATTCCCCCAGATCCATGCGGATAATTCCGATCACCTGCGAGGTTTTACAAGGCACCCTGCCGGTTTGTGCGGCATACGCTGCCGCATAATACCCGGCTTCTTTTTTTTTCGCGTACCAAAAAAGGTCCGTCAGGCTGTTTTGGCCGTTTTGCATCATGGTTTGGCATTCCTGGGCCGAAGCCTGGAATTCGGGTTTGGGAATGCTCTTCAGGATTTCGGCAATACCGCGCAGAGCCTGCAGGCTTGCTATAGCGTCCTTGAGATATTTGACTTCTGAAGGCGCCAGGTCCGATAAAATTTCCTGGGAACCCCGGGCAGCGGTAAAACGATAATCAGGCAGGCCGTCTTGGTCATGGTCCATCTCCCTCAGGTAATCGGCCAAATCCTTCAGGCGCATGCAGTTTTCAGACAGCCAGCGGTCATCACGGGTAAGAAGGTAATACCGCCAGGCCAAAATCAGGGCATAGGCCACAGAAGGGGTTTCCGAACGCTGATCCAGCCAAAAATCCAGGTATTGGCGGATCACTTTCAGCTGCCGGAAGGCCACCAGGCCATCCGCTGCCTGATATGCTTCTGCCGGCAAAAGCGCCTGGTTGTCCAGCAAGGAGGCAATGCCGATACGGCCCGCGGAGTCTTTGCGCACCATCCAGGGGGCCCAGGTTTTCAGCGATTGAAAGAGATAGCAAAGGTAAGGGTCCTGGCAGGAAAACATCAAGCCGCGTCGCGCATGCTGCCTACAATCGGATTCCCAGCGCCGGTAATCGGAGGATTTTCGCAACCGGGTGAACATTTTTGCAATCGTCTCCCGGTCATTCGCCCAGGTCGTCCAAAAAGTGGAACGGTAGACCTGGCCTGGCGGGAGATCCCGGGCCGGCGTCTCCACTGCCGCGCACAGGCCGGCAAGCTCGATATTGATCGCCCGCGCCCAGCTTTCATTCCGCCGGACGCCTTCCCCGGCTGCGATCAGCCCCCCTTCAGTGCTCCAGCCCCATCCCAGCCAGCTTTCCTCGCGCAGGATGTAATCCCGTTGAAACAACACTGCGCTGCGGGGATCCGCAAACAGTTCATCATCCTCTTCCTGTGCCCGCAGATCACCGGTCATGACCATGATTTCCGGATCATAGACATTGGCGGTAAAGCGCAGGCCGTTTAGGACCGCGGGGCTTTGGTTCCTGACGACGAAGCGGATGGCCGTTCCCTGGAATGGCGGAGATTGATAATACGTGCGTGTAAGTGAAAGCCCGTCCGGCCAGGTCCATTCTTCCAAAACACGGGCCGGCGGCAGCAGCAGCCTGAGTTGTGCGCCTTTCACGCCGGGAATTAAAACCCTTTCTTCCCCGGCAATATGCACGGCAAAAAGAAATCTGGCCCGCAAACGGCGTTCCCCAGGCAGCACCATGCTGCCGTGGGCGCCGCTAAAGGTGTCGGAGTAGGAACAAATCTGAATCAGGGGATGATAATAACTTACGGCAATGCTCGAGGCTCTGGCTCCGGGCAGGGGAAACAATCTCTGCAGGCTGGACAACGCGGCATTCTGCGGATGCAGCTCCAAGGTAACCGCGGCTGCCGGCGTTGTCGGCCCCACCGCCGCCTGGTCGGGCACGGCTGCAGAGGCATACACGGCCGCAAACATAAGGGGCGTGCACAATGCCGCACCAAGGCGGCCTTTCAGGACCGCTTTCGCGGGCATGGACTTTCAAGCTCCGTTTTTGAATTTTTTAATCAATTCCGGGACTACTGCATGCAAATCGCCCACAATTCCGTACGTGGCCACCTTGAATATCTCGGCATCCGGATTGCTGTTGACGGCAATGATGATGTCCGAGGACTGCATGCCCGCCAGATGCTGGATGGCACCGGATACGCCAATGGCAAAATAAATTTTCGGGCAGACGGTCTTGCCGGTCTGACCGACCTGATGGGAATAGGGCATCCAACCCGCATCCACCACCGCCCGGGAAGCGCCCACGGCTCCGCCTATTGCCTGCGCCAGATCGCGGATAAGCACAAAATTCTCCTTGCTGCCCACGCCGCGGCCGCCGGTGACAATGATATCGGCCTCGGCAATATTGCAGGTGGCTTCAATTTCCTTGACCACATCCACCACCCGGGCCCGGACAGTAAAAGCATCTTCGGGCATGGTAATGCTGACCACTTCCCCTTGTCTGCTCTTGTCCTTTTCCAAGGGTTTCATTACTTTGTGCCTGACCGTCGCCATCTGCGGGCGTTTTTCCTCGCAAATGATGGTGGCCATGATATTCCCGCCGTAGGCCGGCCTGGTTCCCAAAAGGATTTTTTTTGCCGGATCAATCTCCAAACCGGTACAGTCGGCGGTCATGCCTGTCTGCAGGCTGGCCGCCACCCGCGGAACAAAGGAGCGTCCGATGGCGGTCGCACCCGCCAGGATAATCGCCGGTTTATGCTCTTTGGCCAGATTGGTCAGCGCCCGGGCGTAGGGCTCATCGGCAAATTTGGCAAAAACCGGGCTGTCCACTACAAAGACTTTATCCGCACCGTAGGCGACCAGTTCATCCGCCTCCGCCTTCATGCCGCTGCCCAAAAGCACGGCCACCAGTTTCTCACCCAAATCATCGGCCAGTTTGCGCCCGGCACCCAGCAATTCATAGGAAACGGAATTCATTTTTCCGTCCCGTTGTTCGGCGTAAATCCACACGTCCTTGTATTCGCTTATACTCATTGACCAATCTCCTCCTTTAGTACCTCGCTACGAATTCCCCGCTGCCGGAGCCCGGCTGAAAGAAGTAAGGCGACAGGAGATTAAAAAGTATGTAATCACCTTTCCCCTCCCGCCTATCCCTAAAACCCCATACGTTCCGGGGAGACGAACAAGCAGAACACCCTTTCACCCTTCATTCCGGCGTGATTTTATCCGGAATCCAGTGAATGTATTTTTCTGGACCCCGGCTTTCGCCGGGGTGACGATGCGGTGTATCGCCCGGACCACGGTTAAATGCGTTCCGGGGCGACGAATCCTGGTGGTTTTTCATACAATCTTCAGGGTCTTTATTTTTTCGTAAAGATTCGCCGCTGCCTGCGCCGGTTCCCCGGCAATCATCTCCCCTTTGTACTGGCGCTGGGGAGTGAAGGTTTTGAAGACTTTGGTGGGCGATCCTTTTAATCCCACCTGGCTTACTTCAAAACCGGGCAAATCCGCAACAGTCAAAACCTGGGGGTCGTACTTCTTGGCCCTCATCTTTCCTTTCAGGGATTCCAGGCGCGGTTCATTGATCTCCTTGACCACACTGATGATGGCGGGCAGCGGGCTTTCCAGCACATCAAACCCGTCCTCCATCAGCCTTTCCGCCCGGATTTGGGTCTCGGATATGCTCTCAATCTTGCGCACCCAGGCAATCATGGGCAGGTCCAGACAGGCCGCAATCTCCGGGCCCACCTGCGCCGTATCCCCGTCAACCGCCTGCTTGCCGGTGATAATCATCCGAAAATCCCCGATCTTTTTCAAGACCTGCGAAAGCGTATAGGCTGTCGCCCAGGTATCAGAGCCGGCCAAAAGCCGGTCTGAAACCAAAATCCCCTCATCCACCCCCATGCCGACCGCTTTGCGTATAATCTCCTTGGCCTGTGGCGGACCCATGGTGACCACGGTCACCTTGCCTTGGCCCATTCTTTCTTTAATTCGGAGGGCCTCTTCCACGGCGTATTCGTCAAAAGGATTAAGAATGCTTTCCACGCCGTCCCTGATCATGGTCCCGGTCTCAGGATCCAACTTCACGTTGGTGGTGGCCACGACCTGTTTGATCAATACGACAATATGCATGCTGCCTCCTTGGTAATATTCCATTGGTACTCTCAATGCGCCTGGCGAAAAAATATCAGTTGATTTTTAAATGCCTATTTCATCTTGGCCGCTTCCTTGATCAACTGCAGGGCGATTTCATTGCGCTGGATCTGGCTCGTCCCCTCGTAAATTTGGGTTATTTTGGCGTCGCGCATCATTTTTTCAACAGGATACTCCTTCATATAACCATATCCGCCCATGACCTGCACCGCATCAGTGGTGACGCGCATGGCCACTTCCGAGGCAAAAAGCTTGGACATGGCCGATATTTTGGCGAAACTCTTCTCTCCGGAATCAATAGTCCGCGCCGTGGCGTAAACCAGCGCCCGGGCCGCCTCGACTTCCGTGGCCATGTTCGCCAGCATATGCTGCACGGCCTGGATGCTGGAAATGGGCTGCCCGAATTGAACACGCTGCCGCGAATACAGCAGGGCCTCTTCCAAGGCCCCGGCGGCAATGCCCAGGGCTTGGGCCGCCACACCGGGCCGCGAATTATTAAGGGTGTTCACCGCCACGATAAAACCCATCCCCTCTTTGGCAAGGATGTTTTTCGCCGGCACGCGGCAATTGTTGAAAACCAATTCCCGGGTGGCCGAAGCGCGGATCCCCATTTTATTTTCCTTCTTGCCGAATTCAAAACCGGGCGTGCCCTTTTCCACGATAAAGGCAGTCGCACCCCGGGTGCCTTTGGCCTTGTTGGTCATGGCCACCACCGAATAAATCTGCGCTTCACCGCCGTTGGTGATCCATTGTTTGGTGCCGTTTAAAATATAGTCGTCCCCGTCCCGGACAGCGGTGGTCGCCATGTTGCCGGCGTCGGATCCGGCGTTGGCTTCGGTCAGGGCAAAGGCGGCCAGGTGTTTCCCGGAAGCGATGCCGGGCAGATACTTGGCTTTTTGTTCTTCGCTGCCAAAAAGCAAAAGCGGAAAAGTCCCCAGCGCGGTTGCAGCCATGGCCAGGGAAATCCCGCCGCACACCTTGGAGAGTTCCTCCACGGCCAGGCAGAGTGCAAAGACACCGCCGCCCATGCCGCCGTACTGTTCTGGAATGTAAAGCCCCATCAAATCCGCCGCGGCCATCTCCTTGACAATATCCCAGGGAAAGATGCCTTCTTCATCGTATTTTTCCCGGACGGGCTTGATCTTGCTTTTGGCCAGCGCGCGGGCCGTATCCAGAATCATCTGCTGCTCTTCGGTTAGAAAATAATTCATATGTCCTCCCCTACTGTGTTTTTATCAACCAAGGCATGATAGGCTTGGGCGGCCGCCACCTGCGCCGCTTGCTTTTTGGTGGGCCCGCGCCCCCGCCCGATCACCTGGCCGCGGGCGGTCACGGCTATTTCGTATTCCCGTTTATGGTCCGGGCCCATGATCTTTTCCACCGTATACACCGGCAGTTCTCCATACTGCTTTTGCATGTATTCCTGCAGCTGGGTTTTATAATCGCGGGAACGCAATCCTGTGATTTCGCTCTCTATTTCGTTTTTCCACAATGAGAGGACAAACGCTTCGGCTTTGTGAAAGCTCTCGCTCAAAAAAACAGCTCCGATCACCGCCTCCAGCGCATTGGCCAGCAGCGAATCCCTCTCCCGCCCGCCGGATTGCTCTTCCCCGCGCCCCAACAACAGCGCAGATCCCAAATGCAATTCCCGGGCGCGGGCGGCCAGTGTTTCCGCCGATACCAGTCTGGCCTTGGCCTTGGAAAGCCTGCCTTCGTCCTGCTGCAAAAGCCGCTGGTACAATTCCTTGGCTATCACCAGGCCCAAAACCGCATCCCCCAGAAATTCCAGGCGTTCATTATCCTCCCGGTATTGGGATGTTTCGGGATCCTGGCTCTCATTAACCCAGGAGCGGTGCATCAGGGCGATCTGTATCTGTTTGGCGGATTCCGGTTTCGCCCAAACCAGGCGCATAATATTGGCGACGACCTGCCGGTGCTGGAGCTTTTTCATGTCAGCGCACAAAGAAAACACAACGGTGATGTGGAGCCGGCGTATCCGCGCTTCATCCGGCGTACCGCTTCACCAGCACCGACACGTTGTGCCCCCCAAAACCGAATGAATTCGTCAGGACGCAATTCACGGTCGTCTGCCGCGCCCCCTCGGTAATGTAATCCAGATCGCACGCCGGATCAGGATTATCCAGGTTGATGGTCGGGTGCAGTGTTTGCTCCATGATGGATTTGACCACGGCCACAAATTCTATGCCGCCGGCGGCCCCCAGGGTGTGCCCGATCATGGACTTGGTGGATGAAATTTGCAGTTTTTTGGCATGGGCTCCGAAAATCTTTTTAATGGCAACCGTCTCGCCAATGTCTCCCTGTTCCGTGGAAGTGCCGTGCGCGTTGATGTAATCAATGTCTTCGGGCTTGAGGCCGGCGTCCAGGATGGCCAATTCCATGGCTTTGGCGCCCCCGGCCCCGTCCGGAAGCGGCGCCGTAATGTGAAAAGCATCATCCGTCATGCCGTACCCGCCGATCTCTGCCAGTATGTTCGCGCCTCTTGCCTGGGCATGTTCCAGGGATTCCAACACCGCCAGCCCGCAGCCTTCCGCAATCACAAAACCGTCCCGTTCCCGGTCAAAAGGACGGCTGGCGCGCTGGGGTTCGTGGTTGCGGGTGGATAAAGCCTTGGCCGAGCAGAAGCCGGCGATGGAAAGCGGGGTGATGGCGGATTCGGTGCCGCCGGCAATGAGCACGTCCGCATCCCCGCGTTGAATCAGCCGCACAGCGTCGGCAAAAGCGTTGTTCCCCGAAGCACAGGCCGACACGACCGCAACGTTGGGGCCGCGAAAACCGAATTTAATGGCCACCATGGCCGGCGCCATGTTGGGAATCATCATCGGCACCAAAAAGGGCGAAACCCGGCCCGGCCCTTTGGTCATTAATATCTGTTCTTGGACCTCGGCCACCCCGATGCCGCCGATACCGCACCCGATGATGCTGCCGATGCGGTATTGGTCCATGGCTTTACAATCGATTTGCGCCTGTTGGATGGCTTCCTGCGCTGCAACCAGGGCGTACTGCACGAAAAGATCAAGCCGGCGCGCCTCTTTTTTATCCACGATGGCCGAAGGATCAAAATCCCTGACTTCGCCTGCGATTTGGGACTCGAATCCCGAGACATCAAAGTGCTTGACCACATCCACACCGGATTTCCCGGCCACTATATTCCGCCAAAAAGTCCCGACATTGTTTCCTACAGGCGTTACTGCTCCCAGGCCGGTTACCACGACCCTTTTTGCCATAATCCCTCCTCGATGACGTGTGCTACAAAAGACCGGTGGATTTCAGCCTCCGGCGCGGCAGCCAACGGCACGTATCCGCACGTCTTTCATCCGCATGCATCCTGAAACAGCGCTGAAGCAGTCTTTGGTGCTGCAGCCCTGGCACGCGCAGCAAAGTCATCTTGTTGATCAACGCATTTTTGACTTATGATTGGCATGGCAGCGAATGGAGCCCCGGGAATGATCCCAACAGACCCTTTGTACCCGGCTTCGCCTTTGGCTGCAGCGCCCGGCTGATAGCATGCCTCTTGTGCGCGCTTTTCAAATAAAAGTTCCCCCGTCCGGCCAAACATGAACGGGGGAACTTCTGCAAATGTGCAACTCTAACCGTTTACTCTCTTCCCACTTGCCTTTTACTGGGCAACGTTGGCGTGCGTTTTGATAAACTCAATCGCATCCCCGACCGTTTTAATCTTTTCGGCTTCTTCATCGGGGATTTCCATATTAAACTCTTCCTCCAACGCCATGACCAACTCCACGGTATCCAAGGAATCCGCCCCCAAATCTTCGATAAACGAAGCTTCGTTGGTCACTTCATCCGCATTGACTCCCAATTGATCAACGATGATTTCTTTTACCTTCGCCTCTAATGACACGCTCGTCCTCCTTATTTTTTTTATTTTATGGTTGTTTTTTCATTTAATCACCGCCGCTGCCAAACAGCCGGCGGTGTCTCCAGCCCGGTCAATGCATCACCATGCCGCCGTCGACGGCCAAAACCTGTCCGGTGATGTACGCCGCCTCATCGGACGCTAAAAAAGCCACGGCCCGGGCAACGTCTTCCGGCTCACCCAGGATTCCCAGCGGAATGAGTTTTTTCAAATTATCCTTCACTTCTTCCGTAAGCACCTCGGTCATTTTCGTTTTAATAAAACCGGGGGCAATGGCGTTGACCGTAATATTCCGGCTCGCCAACTCCTTGGCCGCCGTCTTGGTCAGACCGATGACGCCGGCTTTGCTGGCAGAATAATTGGCCTGGCCCGCATTGCCCATCAAACCAACGATGGAAGCAATATTGATAATACGCCCGTAACGCTGTTTCAGCATCGGCCGGGTAGCGGCTTTGATGCACTGAAACGTACCCTTCAAATTGATGGTCAACACCGCATCCCAGTCCTGCTCGCTTAAACGCATCAATAATCCGTCGCGGGTGATACCGGCGTTATTGACCAATATATCGAGGCGGCCACATTTGTCAACGATTTTTTTGATTCCTTCTTCAACTTCCGCCGACTGGGAAACATCCATTTTCAAAGGATAAATTTTCCGTCCTGTCTCCTGCTGCAAAAGTTTGGCCGTGTTTTCAACCTTCTCCAGCACAACGTCTGCAACCGCTACATCCGCCCCCCTTCGCGCCAACTCCCGTGCAATGGCCTCGCCAATGCCTTGGGCGCCTCCTGTTACCAACGCGATTTTATCCTTCAAGTTCATCCCTCTCTCCCTTCCGGTGTTGCTCCGCCGATGGATGCATGACGATCGGCCGGACCATGCGATTATTCTCCGGCCACGGCGTTTATTTCCTCGGGTGTAAAAACATTTTCCACGGGAATATCCGGGCTGATTTTTTTCATCAATCCGCGCAGCACTTTGCCGGGGCCGATTTCGAACACCCGGCCCGCACCCAAAGCAAGCATTTTCTGCATGGATTGCTGCCAGCGGACAGAACCGGTTATTTGCATCAACAGGTTCCTGCGAATCTCCGCGGCTGCCTGGACAGGCTCGGCTGTCACATTGGCGATCACGGGAAAGCGCGCGTCTGAAAAGGCCGTCGCCTCCAACTCCGGTGCGAACGCTTCCGCCGCCTGTTGCATAAAACTGGAATGAAAGGGGCCGGAAACCGCCAAGGGAATCATTTTAACTTTTTGCTCGCGCGCCAAAAGCCCGAAGGCCTCCAACCCCGCCTGTGATCCTGAAATGACGACCTGCCCGGGCGCATTGATATTGGCAACCCGGACGCTGCCGCCGGCATCCGCCGCTTGGCACAATCCCATCACTTCCTCCTCGGTCCTGCCCAACACCGCCGCCATGCCGCCCGAGACCGCCGCAGCCGCCTGCTGCATCAGCTGCCCCCGCCGGCGGACCAAACGCAGGCAGTCGGCAAAGGCCAAGGCTCCGGCGGCATAAAGGGCGGAATACTCGCCCAAAGAATGCCCGGCGCAAAGCAGGATATCGGCGGCAAACCGCTTTTCGGCGCCAAACGCTTCATAGGCGGCTATTGAGGCGGCCACTATCGCCGGCTGGGCATTTTCGGTCTTTTTCAGTTCCTCCTCCGGCCCTTCCTGCATAAACCGCGTCAAAGGAAAATCCAGGATCTGATCCGCCTGTGCCAGCATTTCTCTGGCAATGGGAGAAGCGGCGGCCAATCCCGTGCCCATGCCTACAAACTGGGATCCCTGCCCGGGAAAAACAAGGCCTACTTTTTGTGTCATAGGACGTCTTCCTCACCAGTTCGCGCAGCGCCAAAAAAGCCCGGGTAACAGCAGCTTTGGCCATGCCCCTGCCAAGCCCCCTGGCAGCAGGCCGCAATGCTCTCCCTGCGTTGCTTTGCCCCTACCATCTCAAAACCACCGTGCCCCAGGTCAAACCGGCGCCGAAGGCGACCATGGCCACGTGCATTCCCGGCCGCAGTCTTCCTTGTTCCTTGGCTTCGGCCAGGGCGATGGGCACTGAAGCAGCGGAAGTGTTGCTGTAACGGTCGATGTTTACGACAATCTTGTCCATGGTCAGGTTAAAACGTTTGGCGGCGGACTTGATGATCCTGATATTTGCCTGATGCGGTATAAGCAGGTCCAGCTGCGACTCATTCAAACCGGCCAATTTCAGCGCTTCGGATACGCTTTCGCCGATGATACGGACACCGAACTTGTATATCTCCGGTCCGTTCATTTTCATATAATGAAGTTTTTGATCCACGGTTTCATGCGTTGTTGGCCGGGCCGAACCCCCGGCGGGTATAATCAGGTTTTCAATGCCGCCGCTGTCCGTGCCCAGGCTGCACGATAAAAGCTCTCCCTGCTTGGCATCACTGGTTAAGACCACCGCCCCGGCGCCATCGCCCATGAGCACGCAGGTTGAACGGTCTTCCCAATCCAGCAGGGTGGTGAATTTTTCCGCAGCCACGATCAAAACCCTTTTTGCCTGCCCGGAGGCAATCATATTGGCCCCGGCGGCATACGCGTAGATGAAACCGGAACATACGGCGCTGATATCAAAAGCCCCGGCGGCGGTGGCACCCAGCTGCGTTTGCAGCAAGCAGGCGGTGGACGGGAAAGTGGTGTCGCCGGAGGCGGTGGCGCAAATGATCAGATCTATCTGTTCTGCCGCCAGGCCGGCGTCTTGCAAAGCGCGCCTTGCCGCAATCACGCCCAAATCCGAGGCGGCCTGCTCGGGAGCGGCAATGCGGCGCTCGCATATTCCCGTCCGCGATTGTATCCATTCACCCGTGGTATCCAGCCTGGCCTCCAGCTCCTTGTTGGTCATGATCCGTTCGGGAACATAAATACCCATTCCTGCCAGGGCCACACGTCTGGGCGAAGACATTATTCCGTCACTCCGTTTTCGATTAAGGAAGCCTCGATTTGATGATTGATGTGCAGTTTGGTGGTGGCCGCGGATTGCAGCAAGGCGCTTTTAATGGCTTTCCCGCTGGATTTGCCGTGGCCGATGGTGGAGATTCCCCGGATTCCCAAAAGCGGCGCACTGCCGTATTTCTGATAATCAAAAGAACGGTACATGCGGCGCATGGTCGGCACCAAAAAAATAGTGGCCAACTTGCTAAACCAGCCGCTGGCCAGGATCTCCTTTTTTAGTATGTCCGCATACAACCGCACGGTGCCTTCTCCAAATTTTAATATGACATTGCCCACAAAACCGTCGCAGACGACGACGTCGGCCTTGCCGTTGACCATATCCTGTCCTTCTACATTGCCGATGTAGCGGACGGTCTTAAAATTCTTAAACAACTCCTGGCTTTCCCGGATGACATCGTTGCCCTTGGACTCTTCCTCCCCCAAGGAAAGCAGGCCCACCCGCGGTTGATCCACATTGAGTATATAGCGGCAATAGAGATCGCCCATGACTGCAAACTGCGCCAGCATTTTGGGTTTGCAGTCCACATTGGCGCCCACGTCCAATATGGTGGTCCAGCCGTGCCGGTTCAAGGAGGGAAAATTAATCAGCAAAGCCGGCCGGATGACACCCGGGATGCGCCCCAACGTAAGCAGGGAAACAGCCATGGCCGCGCCGGTATTGCCGGCTGTAAAAACCGCTTCGGCCTGTCCGGTTTTGACCAAGAGATTGGCGATATGCAGGGAGGATTTCTTCTTTTGCCGTACCGCCATGGCCGGCGAATCGTTCATTAATATTTTTTCCGGCGCATGGTGGATTTCGAGCCGCTGCGGATCGTATTTCTTTTTCTGGTATTGGGCCAGCAAAGAACGAATCTGGTCTTGGTCCCCCACCAGCAGCACGGTCAATTCCGGATTTTCAATAATGGCGTCAATGGCACCGGAGACATTGACCGCCGGCCCCTTGTCTCCTCCCATGCAATCAAGCGCTACTCGCAATTCCAGCCCGCCTTTCCCTATGCGTTGTCAGGAGTGATGATCTCTTTGCCGCGATAGTAGCCGCAATTCGGGCACAACCGGTGTGGTTGTTTTGGTTGTTGGCACTGCGGGCAAACGGATATGCTCACCGGGGGTATTTTCCAGCTGGACCGCCGCTTCATGGTGCGCGCTTTCGAGAATTTTCTTTTAGGATTAGCCATGTCTCTCTCTTCCTCCCACGCTTGCCATCCGGTTTTCCGGATTTATTTCCTCAATTTTTTCAATATAGCAAAAGGGCCCTGGGATCCGGCGTCCCGGCACAAACAGGGACCATCAACCAAGCGCCGCCCGCAGCGCGAGCATAAACCAGGACAGTCCTCCCGGCATAAGGGCTTCATGGGCAGCGCTAAAATGAACGCACTTTCAATCTCCGGCAGGAGATCCAGTTGTTCGCCGTAATAATAAACAAGTGCGGCGTCGTTTTTTTCCTCTTCGCGCTTCCGGCGTGCCGCCGGAACATCCGGTGGCCTGGCCGGGAGGGCAAGCAGGAAAATACCGCAGTGTATTTCCCTTTCAAAATCATTCAGGCAGCGGGCGCAGCGCATCCGCACCCGTGTTGCCGCCACTCCGCGGGCAATGACCTTTTCGCCCATCCGCTGTATCCGCATTTTCACGTCAACAGGGCCTTCAGCTGTTGCCTCGTCACCCAGGCTTAAAAGTTCACCTGCAAATGCCAGGATTGATTCCACCGGGTCGGTTTTTAGAGAATTAACATTAATTTTAAGCATTTTTCAGTTTCCAAGCGGATTGAGGCAAAATTATATCCAGCCCCCTCCTGCTTGTCAACTGAAAAGCCTGTGAACAGGTCCTGGCCGCAGCCGGTCAGGGTATGCTGTCAGTTCAAAATTATTTGGTCCGCTCACCGGCCGGCGGTTCAGCCGCAGCAGGCGCTGCCGGTTCAGTCAGGGGCTGTGCCGGAATTGCCTCTTCCACTGCGCTCGGCAACTGATCCATGACCCCGCGGTAACTCTGCGAGCGGCGGGAGGACATGATGGACAGGATGATCGAAGTAACCATGAAGACAATTGCCAATCCCGAAGTCAACCGGGCAAAGAAATTTTTCCCTCCCGAAGAGCCAAAAACAGTCTGCGAGGCTCCGCCGCCAAAAGACAAGCCCATGGTTGATCCGCGGCCTGCCTGCAGCAACACCACGATAATCAAAACGATGCAATTGAGAATATGCACACTTAAAAACAATTTAACCAGCATCTTTTTGCCTCCTTGATCCCTGATTCCTTCCCTGCGGAAACATCAGGTTGCCTTACTCTTGGTACCGCACCAAAGCGGCGAATGATTCAGGCTTCAAACTGGCTCCGCCGACCAGGGCGCCGTCAATGTCCGGCTTCCCCATCAGGGCTTTAATATTATCCGGTTTGACACTGCCGCCGTATTGAATGCGAACGGACCTGGCAATGTCCTTCCCCGCCAGGCCGGTCAAAATCTGCCGGATCAGGCCGTG
>JAFGIQ010000257.1 GCA_016929575.1 candidate division FCPU426 bacterium | reverse complement strand
TGATTATTGCTTCAAGGGGTCCGGATATTTCTTATCCGACATTGAAGCTTCCCACACAGGAGATGTATACCTGCCCGGTGAAGAGTATTATTTGCTCCAGGCCGTTGAGCGGGGGCATATTACGGATTACGATCCGCAGCGGGACATTATTGGATATTTTATGACCGTCATCATCGTGCCGCGCGGGAATCCAAAACGTATCACCGGGGTCCGGGATTTTGCCGCTCCCGGCGTGAAGGTCGGACTGGGTGATCCCAGGGCCTGCGCCGTCGGGCGATGGCACGAAAAAATATTCGCCAAAGCGGGCGTTTGGGACGAGGTGCAAAAAAACGCGGTGATGAACGCCAAGTGCATTCCCGAACTCG
Organism: candidate division FCPU426 bacterium; assembly: GCA_016929575.1. Lineage (GTDB taxonomy): Bacteria > Oederibacteriota > JAAXVQ01 > JAAXVQ01 > JAUVAV01 > JAFGIQ01. The sequence continues at coordinate 8,340 of JAFGIQ010000257.1, read as the reverse complement.
GAAACGCCTGCCAGTTGGGGGCGGTTGACGCCACCATTGTCTGGGCGCCGCTGGCCATTCTTTATATGAACGACGTCGACATTCTTCCCGTGGAAACCGAATACCGCGGCTTGGTCAAATTGCCGGTCGCGGTGTTGCGGTATGCGGCGGCACCGGCCATGGCCCGGGACCTGAAGGCGTTTTTGTTGTCCGACGAGGGCAAAGCCGTGTTTCGAAGCCACGCCTATACCGTGGATCCGGACCCCGTGGATGCGGAAGGCTTTTGCCTGAGCGGTGAAAAAACCAACCGTGAAATTCAATGGATGCAGGCGGGGATTCGCGCCTGCCGGGACAAGACTCTTCCCGTACATGAGCAAACCGTGGGGCCCCTGGTCGAGGAAGTGTTGCGGCAGCGGCTAAGAAGGCGTTAGCGTGTCAGGCCCGTGGTCCAGCCGTGTCCTGAAATCCCACTCCTGGCACGCCCTGCTGGCAGGAACTGTCGCCTGTGTCGTGGCGGTCGCGCTTTTTATCACGCTGGCCAATACCCTGTATCTGGGTTGGCATGATTTTTATTTTTACATGACCAAAATGAGAACGTGGTTGAGTTTTACCAACACCCTGTGGACCTCTTTGCTTTCCGCATTTTTGTCCCTGTTGCTGGCCGTGCCCGCCGGGTATGCTTTATCGAGGCATCGATTTCCTTTTGCGGATGCGGTCCAGACCATTCTGTTTTTGCCGGTTTTGATTTCCCCCTGTGCGGTTGGCGTTTTTTTGTTGGCGTGCTGCCGGGCTATTCCCGTGCAGCCTTTGACCGAAGCTTTGGGACTGAGGCTGGACCACGCCTTGCCCGGCGTGATTCTGGCGCAATGCACGGTAATCTGTTCTTTCGGCATTCTGCTGTCCAAAACCGCATTCGACGGTGTGGCCGGAAAATTCGAACATGTTTCGCACAGCCTGGGAGCAGGCGAAGCCGGCACGTTTTTCAGGGTCGTCCTGCCCATGGCAAAAAATGGGCTCTTCGCATCCTTTGTTTTAATGTGGGCGCGGGCCGCTGCCGAGTGGGAATCCCTCATGATTTTCGTGGGCGCCATCCAAGGCCGGACGGATGTGTTGCCTTTGGCTGTTTATCTGGATTTTACCAGCGGCCGTCTGGGATTTGCCTTGTCCATGAGCCTGTTGTGCCTGCTGTTGGCCATGACGGGTATGGTTGCGGTCCGTCTGCTCGGGGGAAGACACCATGTGTGGTCGTGAGGCGGCAGGATTTTTTCCAACGATCTTCGGCCGGCGGACATGGTTCGCCTCCGGGGTGTGCGCATTTGCTGTCTTATTGCTGATGGCCTTTGCCTGGCTGTTTATCAGCGGCAGCCGGCTGACCTCCTGGGAGGGGTTTGCCTCCTTGTCAAGGCAGCCCTGGTTTTGGCGGTCCGTGAAATTGACCCTGTACACGGCCCTGGCAACCACCGCCCTGGCTGCCGTGCTCGGCGTGCCCGCGGCGTACGCTTTGTCCAGGTTTGATTTCCCGGGAAAAAAGGCGGCGGAGGTGGTTTTTCTTTCCCTGTTGGTGCTGCCGGCTTCCAGCGTGGGGCTGATGCTCATGGTCGCATTACAGTATCCGCCCGTGCGCTTGCTGCAGGACTCCCTGCACATCCGCATCGTGCACAGTCTTCCGGGCGTGGTGGTGGCGCAATTGGTTTTGGCCCTCGCGTTCGGCGTGGTGGCCTGGCGCGTGGCATTTGATCAAATCCATCCCGTTTACGAGCACGTGGGCCGGACGCTGGGTGCGTCGTCCGGCCGGGTGTTTTTTAATTTGACCCTGCCCATGGCGGGCAAAGGTATTTTAACAGGCGCCATCCTGGCTTTCAGCCGGGCCATGGCGGAATTCGGCGCGGTTCTGATCCTCTGCAGCACCTTCCGGTTTCGTGATCCCGGACGTTTTTCGGCGGTTTCGAAATTTTTAGGCATTGACCGGGCGGATATCCTGGCTGTGGCCATGTGGATGGAAATGGAAGAAGGGCAGATGGAACGGGGCATGGCCCTGGCTTTTATCATGCTTGGCCTGACAGCCGTATTTGTCTATGTGCTGATTAAAATGAAGAAGAGGGCGTTTCATGAATACACTGGAAGTTGAGAACCTCGGTGTCCGCCTGGGAAGGTTTAGTCTGAGCGGCATCCATCTGTCCGTACGGGCCGGCGAGTATTTGGTTTTGTTGGGACCCACCGGCGCGGGCAAAACCGTACTCTTGGAATGCCTGCTCGGCCTGCACGGTCTGGAGACGGGAAGCGTGAGGGTTCGCGGCCGCGACGTCGGCCGCCTGCCGTTGGAGGAACGCGGCATGGCCTATGTGCCGCAGGATTACGCCCTTTTTCCGCATCTGACCGTGGCCCAAAACATCACCTATGGCTTGCAAGTGCGGAAGCTGCCAAAAGAGGAAATTCGCCGGCAAACGGCTGCCATGATGGAACGACTGGACATCGGACATTTGGCCGGCCGTTTTCCGGCCCGCCTAAGCGGCGGGGAAAAGCAGCGGACCGCTTTGGGCCGGGCGTTGGTCACCTGTCCGGAAATCATTTTATTGGACGAACCTTTGAGCGCTTTGGATGAGAACCGTTGTTATGAATACGCCCGCTGGCTCAAGCAAACCCAGCAAGACGCAGGCAGCACCTTTTTACATGTGTGCCACAGCTTTGAGGAAGCCGCCTGTGTGGCAGACCGCGTGGCGGTGATGAACGACCACGGCGTGATGGTACAAATCGGCACTTTGGATGAAATTATCGACCAGCCGGCCAACAGGTTTGTGGCCCGGTTTACCCTTTGCAGAAACATTCTGCCGGGACAAGCGGAAAAAAACACGCCCGGAGCCAGGATTCTATTGGACAATGGCATGTGGCTGCATGCCGGCCGGGAGATTGCAGGTCCGGTATATGCGGGCATACGTCCGGAAAACATCCTGCTGCTGGAAAAAAGAACCGAAGCAGCGGAGAATTGTTTCAGGGGGAGAATCATTCAGGTGTCCCGCCGGCCGGCGGGCCGTGAAATCCGGGTGGCCACGGGTTGTGGAGAGATGGTGCTCCATACCCCGGCATCGGCCGCAAGGCATGAAATCGGGCAAGAGGTGGATATGCATGTTCCGCGGGACAAGGTGATCGTAATGAAAGCATAAAAGGAGGCGGCATGGTCTATGCGGATTTAAAGGCAGCCTTGGAAGTGTTCGCACTTTGCAATCGGGCAACAATGCGGGACATACAGAAACGGCACCGGGAATTGGTAAAAAAGCACCATCCCGACGCCTGCGGGGAAGAGTCCGAAAAGATTCGCCACATCAATGCGGCCTATAAAATACTGAAACAGTATATCGAAACATATCGGTATGCATTTTCCGAAGAAGAATTTTACGGTCAATATCCGGAAGAACGCGTGCGGCGGCAATTTAGTGATGATCCTCTGTGGGGTCAAGGCTGGAAGCCGCGGAAGAAGTGAGGGGAAGGAATCTGATGCGTTATCTGATTATCGTCGGGCTTTTTTCATGTGTGCCCAATGTTATCTCCGCCCATCCGCATCTGTTCGTGGATTGTACACTGACCGCCTGCTTTGACGAACAGGGATTGACGGCCGTGGAGGAGGAATGGACATTCGACGAAATGTTCAGCGCGGCGATTATTGAGGAATTTGATGCGGATCAGGACGGCTGTTTTAATCAACAGGAATACCAGGCGCTGAAAAAGGGGGCATTTGACAGCCTGAAAAGCTTTGATTATTTCAACTCTATCCGGATCAATGGCGAAACACAAAAAACCACAGATGTGCTGGATTTCACACCCAGGATAAAAGAGGGCAGTTTGGTTTACAGTTTCACAGTTCCATGCCGGGTGGTTGGCGGAGCAAAGGCAAAGAAAATCGGCATTTCCATTTTTGACACCACGTATTACACGGCTGTCACTTTGGATCCCAAGATCCGGATACGGGATTCATCCTCGTGCTGGGAAATACGATCATCCTACAGCCGTAACGATGACTTTATATGTTTTGAGGAAAGTGGTTTTCCCGAAACCATAACCATTCATGTAAGGAAGAGAGAATGAAACCACTCCGTATAGCTGGCTTGTTATTCTTACTCTGGCAGGGTTTGGCCGGCCATGCCTTGGCCCAAACCAATCCCTTTGCCGGCGGCGAAGTGACAAAGGCCCAAAAGATCATTCCCGGCCGCGTGGTCAATACATGGTTCAGACCTATTGTCCTGTTCAGTCAGCGCCATCAAAAAGTATTCCGGAAAAAGCTGGCCGCTTTTGCCCGGCAGATGAAAGAGAAACCCTATGGACGAAGCCTCTGGCTTTTCTTGTGTTTTTCTTTTTTATACGGTATTTTTCATGCCATTGGACCCGGGCACGGCAAATCCATTGTGGCAGCCTATTTTTTAAACCGGCCCGGCCATCTTGGACACGGGTTTTTAATGGGAAATTTACTGACTTTTATTCATGTGTTGTCTGCGGTGGCGATTATTTTGTGTTTGTGGTTTGTATTAAAAGTCAGCGGCCTTACGACTTTTCACGCCCTGGGAGGGAGGATTGCTACGCTAAGTGCAGGTTTATTGACAGGTGTGGGCGTCTACTTATTGTGGAAAAGCATTTCCGAATATTGGGCCTGGAAACAGGAGGATGAATTTAATGGAAATACGCAGAGGACTGATTTAAAAAGCCTGTTTCTGACTTCGCTGGTCACAGGCTTGGTGCCCTGTCCGGGTGCGGCGCTTATCCTGTCTTATGCCATCATTAACAACGTTTTGGTGCAGGGCCTGCTGGCCATGGTGGCTGTGGCCGCCGGCATGGGTATGACCACTTCCGGGATCGCGTTTCTGGTGATTGTGTCACGGCATACGGCTGTGAAGGTCTTTTCCGGGCAGTTCCGGCAGTTCAAACTGGGTTATACAATGCTGTCTTGCATAGGAGCGGTTTTAATCATGGGCGTCGCCGTGGTCATGCTGGTCGGATCGTTGTAAAACGGGGCAGTTTATTATTCCCAGCGGATGTGCCATTCCCACTGGGCGGGATTGTTGCCCTGGAAAGTGACTTGGGGATTTTTTGCCCTGGTCATATCCAATATGCCGCAGATGTAGCCGGCAATTTCTTTCCCCTGCACGGGCAACAGCTCAGGATATTCCGTCACTTTAAAAACGCCCTGTTTTTCGCCGTGTCTTTCAATTGCCGTTTTTCCCTTGCCCATATTCATGTCCCATAAATATCCGGCGCGATCAATGATAAAATCAACCGTGGGGATTCTTAAAAAAGCTTTGTATATAGTCGACATCGTGTACTTGGCAATCAAACGGCCGAGCTCCTGGATGCCGTCTTCCCGGCCGGGAAACAGCGCTTCGGCGGCAGCGCAAAAAATCTCGCTTTCTTCGTTTTGCGGGATCCAGGAAGTCGGCACTGCCTCTTTATAGATGCGCTGCGCTTCGGGTTTTAAAATATTTAGCATGCGCGATTCTATTACCTCTCCTTTTTCCCTGAGGATTTTTTTCACTGCCAGCACATCACTGCCTTTTACCTTGTTTTGCGGCAAGGTAAACACCCCCTTTCCATGCTGGAGAACAAACCACTCAAAGTAACGGCTGTTTATGACGGGCATTAAATACGATTCGTCCTGTAAAAAAACAACCTTTTGGCCTTGTACGCGTCCTGCTGCCAGTGCGGCGTTGAAGACAAAACCTGCGTGCGGCAGCAGAGCCTGCGGGGGGCGATGTTTGTGCGCTTTCATCCCCTTCGCAGGAGACCCCGCGCAGGCGCGGGGAGGAATGCGGATATTCCTGCTTTGGGGATGTCGCCCTGCCAAATACGTGTGTGCCAAGGTCAGCAGAGGTACCCCGGGCATGCCCGGGGGCTCCACTGCCGTTGTGTATTGCCTGATTTGTTTCTTTGCGCCAAAAACAGAAGATGGTATCATGCCAGTGAAAAGATCGAGGAGCAGGTCATGACCCGAAAAATCCCCGTCCCTGCCAAACGCTATGCTCTCACCCTGGAATACGACGGCGCGGCGTTTGCAGGATTCCAGCTGCAAAAAAACGCCCATACCGTGCAGGCTGCGCTGGAGGAGGCCATATGGAAGCGCTTCCGTGAAAAGCGCCGGGTGGCGGCAGCCAGCCGTACAGATGCAGGTGTGCATGCCAGGGGCCAGGTCGCGGTCTTTGATCTTGCCTACGCTTTGCCGCTGTCAAAACTGCCGGCTGCGCTCAACAGCGCTTTGCCGCCAGCAGTGCGCGTCTTGCAGGCTAAAAAAGTGCCCAGCCGCTGGGAGCCGCGCCGATCCGCCCGCAATAAAACCTATGTGTATTTGCTCTATGACCGGCATATTGCCTCTCCTTTGTGGCAGGGACGGGCTTGGCAGGTTTTCCATCCGCTGGATGACCGCTCCTTGCGGCAGGCTGCAAAATACCTGAAAGGCAGGCACGATTTTTCCGCGTTTCGGGCCTCGGGTTGCGCGGCCCGGCATGCTGTCCGGACCGTGCAATCCCTGAGCATCAACCGGCAGGGCCATCTTCTGACCTTGCGCTTTACCGCGGACGCTTTTTTGTACCACATGGTCAGGAATCTGGTGGGGACCTTGGTCCTGGTGGGGAAGGGAAAAATGACGCCCGGGCAGGTTAAAAATATATTGCATGCCAAAAACCGTAAACTGGCCGGTCCTACTGCCCCGGCCTGCGGTCTCTATCTGGAGAAAATCCGCTTTGGCAGATGATGATTACCCCTCCGGAAGTTATACCCATGAGACAGAGGACTGTTGCCTGATCCTGTTTTACCGCAGGGCGAATGTGCAGCCGGCGGCGCAACGGGGAAGGTTATGCCCCGGGCTATTGTTGCCCGGCAGCTGTATGCCTGAACTCGCTTTTTAGCGGAAAAAATATCAGCTTTATTTGTTCCAGCCGCAGTCGCGGTATTGTACAATGTTGCCTTCTCTATCCGCAGGGATTACATTCACAGATTGCCAGTGCGGAGAATTTAACAATTCATGCATACAGGACGATACTTCCACCATGATCATGCAAACCTTGTCGGAGTATGCGCCGGAATATAAAAGTTACACCCGCCATACCAGCACTGAATTTCAATTGGCCTTGGATCTGATCCGCGAACACCGGGCGCTGGATTTGCGGCGGCGCGCAGTAGTGCGGGTGAAATTGTCCCTGGAGGTGTTGATCCAGGCTTTGCTGGCCTTTTCCAGGGAAAGGGGCTTCATCAAATACGACCCCTGGGATCCGACCATTCAAATCAAGCATTTCAAGCATCATGTCGTGGCTTACCAATACAATCCTTACAGGGAACCCGCCAACCGCCATGCCGATGGGCAAAAACCTGCCGCCAATCAGGCCCAGAGAATGGATTTTCTGGCCTGGGAAACGTTTCCGGAAAACGAGCATTTCCTGGTTTGGACTGCAAGTTCCGGACGCCGGTATGGCATTTTGGTGCAGCCGGCGCCCATCATTCCGGATCATTTAATCGTGGCTTCCCTGGATTTTGATTCCAGGACCCGGCAGCATTATGGCCAGGTCATGCATTATTTCCAAATGTCAGACATGCATGAGCTTCAACTGCAGCTGTTTGCATTGGGATATGCCATGGGCTACAATGACCGCGGCGCCGGTGCCTCAGTGGATCATTTTCACACCCAGGCCGTGCCGCGCATTTTTCTGCCCTTGGTCCGGGCTTATCAAAACAACCGTTTGCATTTTGCCGACAACTATGTTGATGACAAGGGCGTGCATTTGAAAATACTCCAATGCCGGACGCAGGCAGGCCCTCTTTCTCCGGCCTATCCTGCGCATGCGTTTCTCCTGGAAGCAGACCGCTCACAGCCTTTGTTGACGAAAAAAAAGGCGGTCCTAAAACAGTTGCATGCGCATCAGGCTATTTTCAACAGCCTGGCCTGGCAGCAGCCCAACGGCCGCTATGTGGAGTTCTTTTTTCCCCGCGGACAGGAAAGCATTATGAACAATGCCTTTAATGCAGGCTATGTGGAAATGAGCGGCATGTTGGTGGTTCCTAAAAAGGAATTGTTTGAAAGCATTAAAAAGCCCAGCCAGGGCGCCCAGGCCCTGCAGGCCGCAGGCTTAAGCACCCCGGCGTTCCAAAACATCCTGAGGGCCATATATCATTATTTTTCATAAATTTCCTCCCCATAATAAAATTGCGTGATAAAGAAAAAGCTTTGAAACTAAAGATAAATATTAAACTACTATTAAAAATATTAAAAACGAATGTTTCAAAATGACACCAATATAATTTTAACCTTATTTTATTATTATTTATAAACTCCAATAATTTGAAAACACCTTCTTTTTATGCTATATTAGTAGTAATTCTTTATAATAT
>JAFGIQ010000256.1 GCA_016929575.1 candidate division FCPU426 bacterium | reverse complement strand
CTTTTAAGGAATGTGTCACTTTTTTTCGCCACCCCGGAATACCGTTAGCCGGGCTTGCCCGGCGTACTTGCCCCGCGAATGCGGGGTGCCGGATGCCGGGGTCCGGAAAACACAGACTTTTATCCCTTGCTGCTGCTTTGCATTCGTCGTTTCAGTATATACAACATTTTTGTACTTTTGTAAATGATAATTACTTTTTTGTTTTACTATTGTTCATTCGCTTCCTGTTAACTTCCCTTTATGCCAGGAACAACCTGCCTCTGCCCACACTTTTTTCCAATCATTTGATCGGTAAATCCCGGCAAAATACAAACAATGTAATGAAAGGTTCGAAACAAATCATGTCCGTCTTTTTTCTGGCATTGAAATTGCACTATATAAAACTGAAACAGCATTGCCCGCACCTTGACCGGCGTTGTTCAGCAAAAGAATCTGCACAGGGTATGCCTTTGGCGCCAAGTGCTGAAAAATGCTCACACGTTTGGCGCCTGGAAATCGTGCCCTCAGACCAAAGCGATGAAGGAGGATTACAACCATGAATACCAAAATGAAGAGGCGCTTTCGCTGGCCCGGCAAATGGGGATTAAAACTCGCGGCTTTGGCAGCGCTTGCCCTTCCTTCCCTGGCAGCCGCGGCCGAAGGCTCGCCCATCAGCGCCGGAGACACGGGCTTTATTATGCTCTCCGCGGCTTTGGTCATGATCATGACACCAGGTTTGGGTTTGTTTTACGGCGGCATGGTCAGAACCAAAAACGTGCTGGGAACCATCATGCAATCCTTTGCCGTGCTGGGTATCATCAGCATTCAGTGGGTTCTGTGGGGCTATTCCCTTGCCTTTGGCCAGGATATCGGCAATCTTATCGGCAGCTTGGAATTCATCGGCCTAAAAGGCGTGGGCCAGGAGGCTGCGCCCCTCGCGCCGACCATTCCTCATCTGGGTTTTATGGTTTTTCAGGCCATGTTTGCCATCATCACCCCGGCCTTGATCGCCGGCGCTTTGGCTGAACGCGTCAAATTTTCCGTTTTCCTTCTCTTTGTGGTCCTCTGGTCCACCCTGGTGTACGACCCGCTGGCACACTGGATATGGGGCGGAGGCTGGCTGGCTGACCTGGGCGCCCTTGACTTTGCCGGCGGCACGGTGGTGCACATTGCCTCGGGCGTGTCCGCCCTGGTTGTCTCACTGGTGCTGGGCAAACGGCGGGGCTTGGGCAATGGCACTATTTTGCCCCACAACCTGACCATGGTGTTGATCGGCACGGCCCTGCTCTGGTTTGGCTGGTTCGGGTTCAATGCCGGATCCGCCCTGGCTGCCAACGGCCTGGCAGTATCGGCTTTTGTCGTGACCAATATTTCTGCGGCTGCGGCCATGGTCTCCTGGATGGCGCTGGAATGGCTCCTGCGCGGCAAGCCCACGGCGCTGGGTGCTGCTTCCGGAGCAGTGGCGGGGTTGGTGGCCATCACGCCGGCCGCCGGCTTTGTCAATCCGCTGGCGGCCATTGTCATCGGCACCCTGGTCTCTCCCGTTTGTTTCGGAGCCATCCAGTTGAAGGGCAGGCTTGGGTACGACGACTCGCTGGACGCTTTTGGCGTGCACGGCGTGGGCGGCACCTGGGGGGCGCTGGCCACCGGTATTTTCGCCAGCACGGCCGTCAATCCCAACGGCGCCAACGGGCTCTTGTACGGCAATCCCGGACTGCTGGGCGTGCAATGCATCGCCGTGGCCGCCACCATACTCTTTTGCGGTTCGATGACGTTTGTGATTATCAAACTGCTGGATGCGACCCTGGGTCTGCGCGTGCCTGAGCACGAGGAGGTCATCGGCCTGGACCTCACGCAGCACGGCGAGGCCGGTTATCATAATATGTAGTCTACATTTTTTGTACCACTCGGACTCGTCTGACAGGTTCGATAAAAAAAGGAGGTTTGGAGCCATGAAAAAAATCGAGGCCTTTATCCAGCCCGAACAATTTGAAAAAGTCAAACGCGAACTTTTTGCGGCGGAAGTGCATAAAATGAGCGTGTCCCAGGTCAGGGGCTGCGGGCAGCAGCGCGGCTACACGGAAAGTTACCGCGGCCAGGTGGTTACTATCAACCTGTTGCCGAAAATCAAGATCGAAATCGCGGTGAACGACAATTTTGTAAAACCCACGGTTGAGGCGATCATCCGGGGGGCGCGCACAGGCCAGATCGGGGACGGCAAGATCTTCATCATGGACCTGCCGGAATGCATCCGCGTGCGCACCGGTGAAACCGGGTCCCTGGCCATTGGCTGAGCCTGCTATAAAAAGCTTCTCCTGCGCTGCAGGAGAAGAGCGGACATGTCTGGACCCCCATTCACCATGTCCGCGGGGGGGCGTGCGCCAGCATGCCCCCTCTCTTTCCCGGGGGCGGCGCGTACTATATCTTATTTAAAGCATGCCAGAAAACTCCAGGCTTGAGCCAGCCTGGAGATGAATGGCATCCCGTAGCGAAGCGGAGGCGAATTCCCCCCTCGGAGAGGGGGGAGAAACTCCGGGCTTCAGCCCGGAGAGATTCATTTTATCTCCGGCAGGCCGGGTGCTTATTTGACCTCGGTATTGAATTTATAGGAATAGAAGATGCCCGCGCGCTGATCGGCGTTGTAGCGGGCGCAGGGAGTAAAACCGTTGCGTTGGTACATATGCAGCGCATTTTTCAAATCCGGCCGCACGGAAAGGAGGATCTCCAGGTAATCCTCCTGGCGGGCAAAATTGAGGGCTTGGTTCAGCAAAAACTGGCCATAGCCTTTTTTTCTCTCTTCGGGAATGACATACAAACGTTTCAACTCACAGGTGCGGTTGGCCAGGGGCCTGATGCCGGCCAAGGCGACCGCAGGCGCATCCTTGTCCGGCCGCGCAAACCACAAGCCGCCGCGCGGCGGCGCATAGGCAACCAAAGGAGCGGTCACGTCCTGGTCAAAGCGGTGAAATTCGGGTTCAATGTTCAATTCCTCAAAAAACCGCTTGATCAAACGCGTGAATTCAGACAAAGTCTGAAGTCTCAGCGGATCCAGGATTACTGTTGAAAGTGAATCTTCCACCCTGCCCCCCGGTGTGATGCATGGTGCCGACCATGCTGCCGGCCGCAGACAATTATACAACCGCCTGTCCGGATATTTCCAGCATCATTAATAATTCTCGGTTACAGCCGCGATGAATAAAGCGGCAATTGCTAGAGGTGAATGACCTGGCTCTTGCCGGCAGTGATCATATATATTTTCTCATTGACCATCACCGGCACCACGGAAGGCGGCTTCAGGATTTTGGCGCGCCGCCTTTCCACCAGGAGCGTGATGCTGGTCCTGGTGATCTCCACCTGCATCCAGCGGAAATTGTACATGATCTGGAATTTTATCCTCTGTACGTGCTCCGGCAGCCGCGGTTTGAAGCACAGCCGGTCCTCCATGATCTCCATGCCGGCCAAAACCCGGTAGAACAATTCCAGGGTGCCGCCCATGGCGCCCACGTGAATGCCTTCGGAAGTGGTTCCGCCCTGAATGTCGTAAAAATCCGAGCGCAGGGCGGTTCTGAAGAATTCCAGCGATTGCTGCTCCCGGCCGAGGAGATGGGCCACATAGCCGTGCACCACGTAACTTAAGGTCGAGCCGTGCGTGGTGCGTTGCAGGTAATAGTCATAATTCCTGGCCATGCACCCGGGCGCATACGTGTACCCCAGCTGTTGCAGCAGCCGGGCCAGCTCCTTTTCGTTGAGCATATAAAAAATCATCAATACATCCGCCTGCTTGGTGACCTGGTATTCGTCGGGCGTGAGCCCCTCGGCCTTGAGGATGCGGTCCATGCGGTGGATCTCGTCGTACTTGTGGCGGTACTCCTGCCAATCGAGCTCCTTGAGCCCGAGATACCCTTCAAATTGGTGCAGCAGCCCGTCCTCCTCCATGGGCACGTACATCTTCCGGGTGATGGCGTCCCAGCGCTGCAGCTCTTCGCTGGTCAAGTTGAGCTTGGCACGCAAGGCCGTGCTCTCCTCGGCGCCCATGCTGTTGAGCAGCTCCAGGGCCTGCTGCAGAATCCAAACAGCCATGACATTGGTGTAGGCGTTGTTGGGCAGGCCGCCTTTTTCGGCAGCAGGCAGCTTTTCATGAAACTCATCCGGCCCCATGACGCCGTGGATTTCAAAACGGCCGCGCCGGGGATTTTCATGCGCGCTGCTCGCCCAAAAACGGGCGATGTCCAGGACGATCTCCGCGCCGTAGCGGTCCATGAAATCGTCGTCCAAAGTCAGGTGATAGTACCTGAGGGTGTTGTAGGCAATGGCAATCGAGACATGCCGCTGCAGGCAGCTGAAATCCTCGCCCCACTCCTTGGAGAGCGGATTCAAATGCATGGTCTGGGTTTCTTCATAGCCGCTGCTGCCGCTCTGCCAGGGAAACATCGCGCCCTCGTATCCCTGCTCGCGGGCGTATTCCCGGGCCGGATTCAGGCGGCGGTAGCGGTACATCAGCAGGGCCCGGCTGATTTCCTTGGCGTGCAGCGTATAAAAAGGCAGGGCGTACAATTCATCCCAAAAAACGTGCCCGCGATACGCTTCGCCGTGGAGGCCGCGCGCCGGCAGGCCGGCATCCACCTCCTCGTTGTAGGAGGAAGCGGTCTGCAGCAGATGAAAAATATGGAACCGCAGGAGCCGCTGCATTTCCGGATCGCCCTCCACCTCGACATCATACCGCTTCCACAAGGCGCGCCACTTGGTGATATGGGGCACATACAGGTCATGAAACCTCCCCACCTTGTTCACCGCTTCCTGGCCGGCCTGCACCACAGCCGCCACTCCCTGGTCCCGGGAGGTGTAGAGGGCGACGATCTTCTCCACCGTGTACTCCTCCCCCTGCTTTACTTCAAAGGAGAATTCCTGAAACACGCGCTCACGCCCCTGCACCATCGTCTTTCTGGCCAAATCCAGCTCCTCCGCGCCGTGAAACACGCGGGTGCGCAGGGATTCGCTGATCTCGATGCGCGACTGGTTGGTCCGCATGCACAGGTAAATGCCGTCCTTATTGAAACTGCCGTTGGCCAGGGGTTCCAGATGCTTTGCATTCAGCTGGCGGTAGCGCTCCACCCCCGCATTGATGACCGAACCGTCGATGCCGCTGCGGATGGTGATCTGGCCGCTGTAGTTTTTCGGGCGGATGACCACGCG
>JAFGIQ010000255.1 GCA_016929575.1 candidate division FCPU426 bacterium | reverse complement strand
AAAACCGTTTCATCCTCCACGCGCAGGCAGACGAGCCCGTTGATATTAAAAAAACGGCGGTAATTGATCTCTTCTGTGGCCACCTTCCAAAAAGCCAGGCGAAAACGCTGCTCGGAGAGCAGCTGATCCAGGGCATTGAAGCTCTCCGGATCCCCGGGAGTGCCGTTGAAGGTATCCAGGCGTTTGTTGACATGGTTGCGCACCTCTTCATTTTGGCTGTACAGCTCCCAGAGCACGCTTTTAATGAATTTTACCTGGCTGGAATGCTCGGCCTCTGTGCCTGAGAGTTCCCGGTTTTGGGCCAGGGACACCAGCCCCTGAATTTTAATAAAATCCGGATGATCCTTCCCGAGCCTGCGTTTTAAAAGAGTGAGTTGTGGTGCAAATATCTTGGCATACGATTCAACCCGGATGGGCAGCCGCAGATCATAATAACGCACAGCCAGACCCTGGTCGTCATAGACCAGCTTGATTTCACCTCGTTCCAATGCCCGGCCGTAAAAATCACCCAAAAACGGAGCCAAGAGCCGGCCGCGCATGCTTTCATAGGGATGATCCCAGGTGATGTCGAAAAAATCCCTGAATTTGGAATGCACTCCGTTTTCCAAAACATCCATCAACACCTGGTTTTCAGGCGCAAAAGCCATGTGATTGGGGACCACATCCTGCACCCAGGCCAGGCCAGCCGCCTGCGCGGACGCCACCAGCTTTTCAAACTCTTCTCCGCCGCCCAGTTCAGGATTGATGATATTATGGTCCACAATATCATAGCCATGACGGCTGCCGGGCCGGGCCTTGAAAATTGGAGAAGCATACAGATGCGAGACGCCTAGATTTGCCAGGTATTCCAGATGAGCAGCTGCCATGGAAAAAGTATATTCCGGATTAAACTGCAGACGGTAGGTGGAGGTCGGAACCTGCATTTTACTTTTCCCCGCCCATGGGATGTGTTCCGGTTTTGCTGAAGCAATACAATACAGCGCTGCGGGCTGCCAGGCGCAGGTTCTGGTTGGCCGTCAAGCAAAGGTTTGCTTCTGATCCAGGACCGCCCCATTCGCGGTCTGCGGAATCCAGGACTTTATTCCAACTTCCTTCCCGTCCGCCCTCTGGCAGCACCATCTCTGCGCGGTTGAAATTGTAAAAAATCAGTGCTTGCTCCGGACCCAGCCAGCGCCGCACGGACAACACTCCTGTTGCCTGATCAGCACTGACGTTAATGCGGCTGCGGTCAGGATTTTGCAAAGCCGGCAAGGTTTTGCGCAGCGTGAGCAGACGTTGGTAAAAATTGCACAGCAACCCGCCTTGACCCCGGGTCCTCTTTTCCCATCGTAATATGGACTGCTGGAAGGTCTCTTCCGCGGCCGGATCAGGCACATCTCCCCGCCAGCCGAAGGACTTGAATTCCTCCTGCCTGCCCCGGCGCACTGCTTCCAGCAGGCCGGGATCCGAATGGCTCACAAAATATTGAAACGGCGCATCCTCCCCGTATTCTTCACCCATAAATATCAAGGGGACATAGGGGGACAGTAAAAGCGCCACCGCGGCCAATTTCAATGATTCAAAATCCACCAGCCTGGCCAGTCGGTCTCCCAGCATGCGGTTTCCGGTCTGGTCGTGATTTTGGATAAAAACCACAAACTGTCCCGGCGGCCGGTCAGAACAATCATTGCCATGGCGCCGCTGCCGGTAGGCTGAATACTGCCAGTCATAGACATAGCTGTTTTTCATGGCCTTGGCCAAATGCGGGAGCAAGCCGAAGTCCTGGTAATAGCCGTCCTGCTCGCCGGTCAACAAGGTGTGCAGCGCATGATGATAATCATCACTCCAGGTGGCATGCAAGCCGTAGCCGTTTAGTTCGCGCGGCCTGATCAAGCGCGCGTCATTTAAATCGCTCTCGGCTATCAGCCATAAATCCCTGCCCATCTCCCGCGCACATGTTTTTACCTCATCCGCCAATTCCGCCAGAAACGGGTTGGCGCTCATGTCGGTAATGGCATGCACAGCATCCAGCCGCAGGCCGTCAATATGATAATTTTTAAACCAATGCAGCGCGTTTTGAATAAAAAACAGCCGGACTTCATCGCTCCCGGCCGCATCAAAATTAAGGGCCTCGCCCCAGGCAGTCTGGTAATGATCAGTAAAATATGGCGCGAATTCCCGCAGGTAATTGCCTTCAGGCCCCAGATGATTGTAGACCACATCCAGGATTACTGCCATTCCCTTTTGATGGCAGGCATCCACCAAACGCTTTAATCCCCCGGGACCGCCATAGCTGGTCTGCACAGCATAGGGATACACGCCGTCATACCCCCAGTTTCTTTCGCCCGGAAAGGCGGCCACCGGCATGATCTCCAGAGCATTCACCCCCAGCTGCAGCAGTTCTTCCAGACGCCCGATGACCGCAGCAAAAGTGCCGGCAGGGGTGAAAGTGCCGACATGCAGTTCATATAGAATCATGTCCGCCACCGGGATGCCTTTCCAGCTTGCATCCTGCCAGGTGTATTGGGAGTGGTCAATGGTCTGCGAACAGGCATGGACGCCCTGCGGTTGAAAATGAGAAGCCGGATCAGGCCGCTCTATGCCTCCGGGTAGAATATAGCAGTACTCTGTGCCGGGTTTGACTTTCTCCACCCGGGCATGCCAATAGCCTTTTTGCCCGCGCTGCATGGCAAGGCGGCGGGGATTTTCTCCCTCCAGCTTCATTTCCAGACTATTAACCCGCGGCGCCCAGACACAAAAATCGCAGGTTTCAAAAGTGTAATAGAAATGGCCAATGCGGATCATTCATGCTCTCCTGTTATTATTCCTTGCCCGGATTGCAGATTTCAAGTATAGTCGATTTGCGTATATCAAGCAATATTACAATCCTTAGCAGGTGTTTTTATTTTATGCCCTTAATCGATATTTGGCCTGGCAAACCCTTTCCCCTGGGCGCGACCTGGGATGGCCACGGCACCAATTTTACGCTCTATTCCGAAAACAGCCAGGCGGTAGACCTGTTGCTCTTTGACAGTCCCAGAGAACCCCACCCGAATGTAATCATACCGCTCAAAGAAAAAACCACCTTTATTTGGCATGCTTATGTGCCAAACGTTGCCCCCGGCCAATTGTATGCCTACCGTGTGCACGGCCCCTATAAACCTGGCCAGGGATTGCGTTTTAATCCTGCTAAAGTCTTGCTGGATCCCTATGCCAAAGCTGTGGCTGGAACCATGCTGTGGAATGACGCCTTGTTCGGTTATCGTCTTGATGCGCCGCGTAAGGATTTGGCACGCGACAAAAGGGATTCAGGTGCCTTTATTCCCAAGGCAGTGGTCATCAATCCAGCCTATGACTGGGAGGGGGACCAGCGCCTGCAAATCCCCTGGCATAGGACGATAATCTATGAGACGCATATCAAAGGCCTGACCATGCTGCATCCCGGAGTGGAGGAAAACAAACGCGGCACGTATGCGGGGCTGACCTCGCCGGCCATTCTTGACTATTTGCGGAATTTAGGTATCACAGCGGTTGAACTGCTTCCGATCCACCACCATGTGGATGACAAATTTCTAACAGACCAGGGGCTGAAAAATTACTGGGGCTACAACACGCTTGGTTTCTTTGCGCCTGACTGCCGCTACTCCAGCAGCGGCAATCAGGGCGAGCAGGTCCGGGAATTCAAAGACATGGTCAAAGCCCTGCACCGGGCGGGCATTGAAGTCATCTTGGACGTGGTCTACAATCACACGGCCGAGGGAAACCAGCTCGGCCCCACGCTCTCCTTCCGCGGCATTGACAATCAGGCCTACTACCAGCTCAGCCCGTCCAATCCCCGGTATTACCTGGATTTCACAGGCTGCGGGAACAGCCTGAAAATGTCCAATCCCTTTGTCACCCAGCTGATCATGGACAGCCTGCGCTACTGGGTCCTGGAAATGCATGTGGACGGCTTCCGTTTCGACCTGGCAGCCACCCTGGCGCGGGAGTTCTACGAGGTGGACCGCCTGGCCGCCTTTTTTGACATCATCCATCAGGACCCGGTGATTTCCCAGGTCAAACTTATCGCCGAACCCTGGGATCTGGGCGCTGGCGGCTACCAAGTTGGCAACTTCCCTCCCTTGTGGACTGAATGGAACGGAAAATATCGCGACAGCGTGCGCAGTTTCTGGAAAGGGGATGAAAGCCTGCTGGGCGAATTTGCCAACCGCCTTACCGGCTCCAGCGACTTGTACCAGCGCGACGGCCGTAAACCTTATGCCAGCATCAACTTCATCACCTGCCATGACGGCTTTCCCCTGCACGACCTGGTCAGCTACAATGAAAAGCACAATGAGGCCAACGGCGAAGAAAACCGGGATGGGGAGAATCACAACCGCAGCTGGAATTGCGGCGCAGAAGGTCCCACGGACGATCCGGAAATCCTGAAACTGCGGGAACGGCAAAAACGCAATTTCCTGGCCACGCTTTTTCTGTCCCAGGGCGTGCCCATGCTTCTTGGCGGCGATGAATTCGGCCGCACGCAAAACGGCAACAACAACACCTATTGCCAGGACAATGAGCTCTCCTGGCTGCACTGGGACCGGCTACACAGCCAGAAATTCCTGTTTGCATTCACCCGGATGCTGATTGCCTTCAGGCAAAGGCACCCCTCATTTCACCGCAAAAAATTCTTCAAGGGCGTCAAGTATCCGGGATCAGATGCGCGGGATGTGGTCTGGCTTAAGCCCGACGGAACGGAAATGCAGGATCACGACTGGCAGACTTTTTACGCGCGCACCCTGGGAATTTTTCTTCCCGGCCAGGCTCTGGACGATGTCGATGCGCAAGGGAAATCCATTATCGACGATACCTTTCTCATCCTGCTTAACAGTTTCCATGAATCCCTGCCGTTTGTGCTGCCGTCTTCGGATGCGGGCTGGGAATTGGTCTTTGACACCACCAGGGAAGAAATGCCTGCCGAATCCCTGCCCGTGGATTCCGTCGCTCCCTTTCCCCTGGGCGGCCGTTCCCTGGTTTTGCTCAGGCGGAGATAACGCCGTTGTTTATTCGCTTGGGAAAGATAAAACAGGACTCTCTTCCTGGTTGGATTCCGTAAAAACAGCTGTCATCATCCCAGTCGCATCATGACCAGCTAGTTTCTCACTGGCGATATGCCAGATATTCTTTCCGTATTGCGACAATATGCAGACTTCCCACCATTTCCAGCGTGAGCGGGCTGTCACCCTTGGCCTGCTAACAAGCGCATCAACCCAAGCAATGGCACTTTTATCCATTCTGGCCGGTTGTTCAATTCGTAATTCAATTCATACAGCGCCTTTTCCAGTTCGAAAAAATCCAGCAGGGCGCGGACCTGTTCGGCCGGTTTTGGCAAAAAGGCAGCCTGCTTTTCGAGGGTTTCTGAAAAATAGCCCTCCAGAAAATACTGCCGCGCCAGCTGCTCCCAGTCTGCGGCCAAAGCACGCTGCGCTGCTGGCTTGCCCATGGCCGCGACTTCAGCCGCGTAATTCAAGGAGCGCAGCATGCCGGCCACATCCTTGAGCGGGCAGGCCTTGCGTTTACGCTCCTGCACGGGGCGCAGGGGCTCTCCCTCAAAATCAATAATCATCCAGCCTGTTTCCGTGCACAGGGTCTGGCCCAGGTGATAATCCCCGTGGATGCGGATTAAATCACAGGCTGGCGAAGCAAGAATTTCCAACACCCGTGCTTTGCCGCTCACTGCATCCCAGTTTTGCCGCAACCCTTCCATATTTCCTTTAAGCCCCTCGTCTGTAAAACTTTTACTCTTCCTCGCCTGTGCTTCCCGCACTGTTCTCGCCAAAGAGATAAATTGCCTCTGCATGACTTCCACATCTTCCTGCCGGCAGGCGGCAGGACGCATGTTTTCTTGCCCTGCGGGCAATCCGAGCAGATGGTGCATCATGCCTGTCAATTGACCCAGCCTATGCAAACCGGTAAAATTTTCTGCAGCCCGCTCTTGCAGCCATGCACGGCCGCTATCCGCACGTTCCCCGTCGCGCATAAAATGTTCCAGTTCCCGCAAAGTATATTGCCAGCCGTCTCCGGCATTGGGGACATACTGCTGCATGACAGCCAGAGAACCGGTAAGACCCGGGCAGTGGTAATGGGCGTGCGCCTGCAACTGCGGTACCCCGGCAAATCCACGGCAGGTCAACAGCTGCAGCATTTCTATTTCAGGATTTTCAGTTTCATCATATTTCCTGTATATTTTTACGATCCGGCTTTGTTCAACCAGGTAGGAAGTATTGCTCTGTTCGGTTTCCGGGACGCGTATGCTTTTAAGAGATATGACCTGCGCCTGTGAACCGGGCGCGGGGAAAAAACGCAGCTCGCCTGCGGCTAGTGAAATGGTTTTTCCAGCGAGCAAGCGGGCGGCAAACCAGGACAGGAAACCCTGATCCTGACAGGCATCAGTCAAGATCCAGGATGTGGCCTGACTGTGCATTTTACAGATCCCGGAAACGGATGCGCACGTATCCGCCGCGGTAAATTTCAAGGGAATAAAGTATATTTCTGTTTCCCTGTCATACTTGGCTTTGACCCAACATAGTATCCAACTATTTTGTACTTCACCGTCCAGAATCTCCAATGCCCGGATGCGGCGGTTTTTGCTGCGAAACCAGCGCTTTTGGACCAGCCACGACTGCAGTGGCCCGGCAATTTCCCGCGCAAAAACCGAAGTAAACACGTTCCAGGTTAAGCCAGCGTCAGCTTCCAAACCCATTATGTTCCTTCCGTATGCGTATGAACTTTTTTCACAACCTTCAGCCTTTATGCTATTCCAAACTCCTTATCGATCAGGCGCTGCTCGATTGATCAACAAGTGTGTCATTTTGGCACTACGCCCTGCATCCCCCTTTATAGTTTGCCGAGTAAAAAAATATGTGCTGGTTCAGCCTGGGGATCCAGGCGCACATATTGTTCCCGGCCCTGCCAACGGTACTCGCGGCCAGTAACCAGGTCCTGGGCTGAATACTGCTGCCAGTCTTCCAGTCCAAATTCCCAAACAGGCAGTTGCAAACGGTCTTCCTGTGGATTGTGAGGATCCAGATTGACGCACACCACCAGGATGTTTTGCTTGTCCTGGGTCCATTTCCCATAGCAGAGGACCTGATCGTTGGTTGACTCAAAAAACCGGAGATTGGCATACTCCTGCAGGGCCGGATTTTCCCTGCGAATGCGGTTGAGCAGGGCAATATACTCTTTGATGTTACCGGGCCGGTCCCAATCCCATACCTTGTAGTCGTACTTTTCCGAGTTGAGGTATTCCTCCGAACCCTCCTCTCTGGCTGCATGTTCGCATAATTCGTATCCGCTATAAATGCCCCAGGTCGGCAGCAAGGTGGCGGCCAGGGTCGCCCGGACCTTGAAAGCCGGCCTGCCGCCCTGCTGCAGATAGGCATGCAGGATGTCCGGAGTATTGGTAAAGAGATTGCCGCGGAAATAATGCCGCATCTCTGTCTGCGTTAATTCCTCAAAATACTCGCGCAACTCTTTTTTGGCATTGCGCCAGGTGAAATACGTATACGACTGGGTGAAGCCCGCCTTGGCCAGGAATTTCATCACCTTGGGACGGGTGAAAGCTTCGGCCAGGAAAAACACTTCCGGATGCTGTTTTTGAATTTCGCGTATCAGCCAGGACCAGAAATACAATGGTTTGGTGTGCGGGTTATCCACGCGGAATATTTTCACCCCCTGCTGTATCCAAAACTCCACAATACTTTTCAGCTCCTGCCAGAGCGCCGCGCGGTCCTGATTGCGGAAATTCACCGGATAAATATCCTCGTACTTTTTCGGGGGGTTTTCTGCATAACGGACCGTTCCGTCCGGCAGGCGGTAAAACCATTCCGGATGTTCCTGCACATAAGGGTGGTCAGGAGAACACTGGATCGCAAAATCCAGGGCGATCTCCAGGTCCTTTTCCTGCGCCGCTTTGACAAAAGACGCGAAGTCTTTGAGGGTCCCCAAATCCGGATGAACGCTTTTATGGCCTCCGGCCGCATTCCCAATGGCCCAGGGAGAACCCGGAACCTGCTGGCCGGCTTTTAAAGTGTTGTTCGGCCCCTTGCGGTTGGTCGTGCCGATGGGATGAATGGGCGGCAGGTATATGACATCAAAACCCATTTTTTTTATCTCCGGCAGGCGCCGGATGCAGTCGGCAAAGGTGGCGCTTTGACCGGGCGTCTTTCCCTGGCTGCGCGGAAACATTTCATACCAGGCGCCGAAAACAGCCTTGGGCCTGTCCACCATCAACTCTGCCGCCGGTTCATGTACGGTCAATTGTTCCTGCAAGGGAAACGCGCCTATGATTTCCTGAAAAAGAGGACCGCGCACCGCCTCCAGCAAGGCTTGGCTGTCGCCCGCAGTCCGGCGCAGTGTTTTGTGCAATTCGCTGATTTTTTTTTGCGCATCCTTCCCCGCCTGCTTATCCATTTCATCCAAAAGCCGCAGGCCTTCATCCGCCTCGCTTTGTATGTTGGGATAGCGGCCCGCTTTTTTTTCCACATGGTCAAGCCATGTTGCCACAGGATCCATCCAGGCGGCTATGGTATACTGATAGAACAGGTTCTGATCCGGAGTGAAGCTTCCCTGCCAGCGGTCGTTGTCCTTGAGCGTCATGACTGCCGTTTGCCATTTTTTTTGGTTGGCAGGACGGTGCCAGAGCGCAGCCTTGATAATGTCGTGGCCGTCCTTGAAAATATCCGCTTCCACCGTAAAGACCCTGCCCTGTTCGGCCTTGGCGGGAAAGCGGCCATTGTCAATACACGGCGAAATATTTTCTATTATTACTTCAGGCAATACCGGCAGCGCACGGGCAGCGGAGGCTGCATGCGTTCTTTTCTTTCCGGTAGGTTTTTTTTTCACTGCGCGAGGCATTTTTTCCTCCCTTGGCATTCCGGCCTAGGCCGTAAAATCAGACCTACTATATTATATTTGCCCGCCATCCTACAACTTATTTATCTTGTCACTATTTGCATCTCGTAGCCGACTTTTTTATTAATTTCCTTGCTGCCAAAATCGGCGGTTACTGCCGGATACGGGCTGGCGCCTATTGTGCAACAGCCATCAGGCCTTTCTCAGACGCCAGGCGCGAAACTGTAAATCCGCTTTTTCTTTCTCATGTACGTACTTTTTCTATCCTCCTGGCTGGAAATTGTATATACTGGGTGGCTATCATACACTTATGAGGCGGCCATGAACAAGTTCGGAACCTTCAAAGGCGTCTATCTGCCGAGTATATTGACCGTCCTCGGCGTGATCATGTATCTGCGCATGGGCTGGGTGCTGGGCAATGTGGGGCTTTTATCCACCATTGTCATTGTCAGCATCTCTTCGCTCATCACTTTTTTGACCGCACTGTCCATTTCCGCCATAGCCACCAACATGGAAGTAAAAGGCGGTGGCGCCTATTATATGATCTCCCGCTCCTTCGGTGCTGAGGCCGGTGCAGCTGTCGGTCTGCCGCTTTTCCTGGCCCAGGTCATCGGCATTGGTTTTTACATCACGGGTTTTATCGAATCCCTGTCCCTGCTGCTGCCGCAAATTTCGCCTTTGGCTCTATCCCTGGGCACGCTCGTGATCCTGACTTTTTTTGCTTATATCTCGGCTGATCTGGCCCTGAGGGCCCAACTTTTCATTTTTGTTTTGATTATACTTTCACTGCTCTCTTTTTTCCTCGGCCGGCCTCCGGCGGATGGTTTTGCGCCTGTTCCTGTCCTTGGCCATCCTTTGACCTTTTGGCCTGTGTTTGCGGTCTTTTTTCCGGCCGTGACCGGGATTTTATCAGGCGTTTCCATGTCCGGCGATTTGCGCCATCCCCGCAAATCCATCCCCACGGGCACAATGGCCGCTGTGATCAGCGGATATCTTATTTATCTGGCTATCCCCGTTTTTTTACATTTTCATGTCCCGTCGGATGTGCTGCGCTCGGATATGATGATTGTCAGCCATCTTGCCCGGGTTCCGGAGCTGATCCTGCTTGGCATTTGGGGCGCCACTTTGTCCAGCGCCCTGGCTTCCCTGCTGGGCGCACCGCGCACCCTGCAGGCCCTGGCTCAGGACCGCATCGTGCCGGCCATCCTGGGCAAAAGCTTTGGCCATGCTTCCAACCCGCGTTTGGCTACGGCCTTTTCCTTTGCTATAGCGGCTTTGGTGCTGATCCTGGGCGAGTTGGACACCATTGCGCCGGTCCTCACCATGTTTTTACTGGCCGCGTACGGCATGCTCAACCTGATTGCCGCGGTGGAGGCCTTCATGAACAATCCCTCCTGGAGGCCTGTATTTAGAATGCACTGGAGCGTCCCCTTTGTCAGCTTCCTGCTGTGCCTTGCGGTCATGCTGATGATCAACCCCGGCGCCACGCTCATTGCGGCCGTGATTATTACCCTGCTCTTTACCTTCACGGTCAACCGGCGTCTCAACCGGCGCTGGGAGGATATGCGGCACGGCCTGTTCCTGGCCCTGGCGCGTTTTTCCATATACCGTTTGTCCAATTTTCTGCCGAATGTCAAATCCTGGCGTCCCAACATCCTGGTTTTAAGCGGCGCGCCCACGCAACGCTGGTACTTGATACAACTGGCCGACGCCATCACCCACGGCAAGGGTTTTTTAACCGTGGCCACGGTCATCAAGGGCGAGGACCCGGAGGGTGAAAAGCAGCAGGCCATGGAAGCGTCGCTGAATGAGTTTTTGGCCAACCGCAAAGTGCCGGCGCTGGTGGAAATAACGCACGGCGAAAGTTTTTTCTCCGGCGCGCGCGAACTGATTCGCACCTACGGCATGGGCCCGCTCATCCCCAACACAGTTCTGCTGGGCATCACGGAAAAAGAAGAACATTTTTCAGAATATGCGGAATTGATTCTCTACATCCACCGCCGCAAAAGAAACGTCATTCTTTTCCGGGAGCAGGATGATGTCCGTTTCCTGCCTTTCTACCGCAAGATCATCTGCTGGTGGCGGGGCAAGGAAAGCAACGCCGGTTTGATGCTGGCGGCGAGTTATTTGCTGCAAACCAGTCCGGAATGGCGCGGAGCGGAGTTGAGCATTAAAACCATTGTCGACTCCGAGGAAGCCGCCCAGCCGGTGCGGACTTTTCTCAGCCAGTTTCTCGCCAATTCCCGGATTATAGCCCATCCGGACGTGATTATCAAACCCTCGGAGCGGACAGATGCGGTGGCCAGGATCATTCATGAACGTTCCCGGGACGCTGCATTGATCTTTCTGGGCTTGCGGCCGCCTGCGCCTGAAGAAACCGCCCAGGAATATGCCGCCTATTATTCCTCGCTCCTGACGCGCTTGAAAGGACTGCCGCCCACGGTTTTACTGCTGGCCGGCGAGGATCTTAATTTCAAGGAGATTTTTTCTTGAAGACGGTGATCCGCAGGTATTCGCCGATCCCGGCACTATTGCTTTTCCAGCCATTTTTTTAATTTGCCCGCATAGGCGCCGGCTTCGCTTTTGAAACGCCTGAGCAGCAGGCGCGCCCAGGCAACTTCTGTTGCCAGAATCGCCAACCCGATGGTAATCACCAATACTCCTGGCCCAGGCAAGACCAACAGGACCAGGCCGCCGATGAGTATCGTGCCGCCGATAACCAATATAATGATCCTCTTTATTCCCTTGTACGTCAGCCGCCACAGGGCGGAGGATTCGCTGGTCAAAGGCGAGCGGAGAGGCACCGGATCCTTGGGCCCGCCGCCCAGGGAAGCCACGATGCCAATGCCCAGTATCCCGATCACCACCGCCAGGGCAGCTGGGGTGGGTATATGCCAATAATGGGATACCATCATTTTTGCACCGATGAATGCCAGTAAAAAAACCAGGCTTATTTTCAGATAGCGGAATTTTTCCAACATGGCGGCCAGGGCAAAATACATGGAACGCAGCCCCAGAATGGCAAAAATATTGGAGGTAAAAACAATAAAGGTATCCTGCGTGATCCCCAAGATGGCGGGAATGGAATCCACGGCAAAAACCACATCCATGCTCTCCACCATCATCAGCGCCAATAACAACGGGGTCATGACCATGCCCTCCCCGGTCTTGACGAAAAACTGACGGCCCTCGTATTCGGCCTGATAGGGGTATGCCCGGCGCACCCATTTTACCAGCCAGTTCTTTTCCGGCTTGATATTGTCATGCCTGATCACCAGCAGGCGCACGGCAGTGGCGAGCAGCAAAGCACCGAACACATAGGTCATCCAGTTCAGGTGATGCATCAAGGCCGTGCCGCCGGCAATCATGATCCCGCGTAAAAGAATGGCGCCAAAAATACCCCAATACAGCACGCGGTGCTGATACTGCAGGGGTATCCGAAAATGGGAAAAAATGAGGGCGATGACGAAAATATTATCCAAACTAAGCGATTTTTCCACCAGATATCCGGTAAAAAACTGCAGCGCCGCCTGGATGCCGGTAAGTTCATGCCCGATGGCGATGCCGATGCCCAGCCAATGGTTTTGGTACATGAAATAAACGGCCAGATTAAAACCAAGGGCCAGCAGAATCCAAAAACCGGTCCAGGTCAGTGCCTCGGGAATGGAGATCACATGATCCTTTTTATGCAAAACCCCCAGGTCCAGCCCCAGCATGAAGATGATAAAAACTAAAAAACCCACCCATAACCAGATGCTCATTGTTTTTCGACCAGCTTTCCAGATGCCGCAGATGGTTGAGGGGCCAACCATCGCAGGCCCAGCAGATTCAGCACCCCTGCGGGGCGCAGGCAAACCAGGTTTAAAAACCAAAACCCTGTCTTTGAAATATTTTTAATCAGTGTAATCAGCTTAATCCGCGGACAGAGCTTCATTTTTCAGGGTCATGAAAGTATATAACCGATAAAAAACTTCCTGGCAACGGCCAAATCATGCTGCTGGTTTGCCCCCTTCGCGCGGAGGCGCATACAAGGCGTATTCCTGTTGCAATTTATCGGGCAGAATCCGCAGTGCTTCGGAAATGATGCTTTGTACTGCAGCTGGAACGTTTCCCCGGTTTTTTCTCCGGATAAAATTTTCAGTGATCCTGATCGCCTGAACCAGATCCGGCTTTTTGCCCAGGCACGCAGCTGTTAAAGCGATGGCATAGGGGCCGCTAAAACCGTATTCCTCGTCCGGAATCAGCATGTGCGTGCGTTCACAGATATCATCCCCGCTGGCGACAAGGTTCCAGGGCACACAGGCATTCTGCGCTTCCTGGAAATAGGTTCTGAACAACCGGCCTGGTTCAGTGCGGGTACGGTCCCTGGATTCAATATAAACCGGAGGCCTCAAGCCCCAGCCATTGACCGCCGCATCCTGGAAACCTATGGCCAGGGGAGCGACGCGAAAGCCTGCTGGCGCCGGACGCCCGCCCACCGGGGCAACCGAGGACAATCCCCGGCGGTATATCTCGTCAATATAACGACTGCCCAGGCTGCGGGCGGTTTTAATGTCTCCTGCGGCCGCAGCTTTTTGCGCCTGCTCCCACCATTCCCGGTAATTTTTCACAAATCCTGAAAAAATCTGATCCAACCAGGGATTCATCCCCTGCATGGTTTCCGCCACTTTTTCCCCGGCATGCGTATTGGGAACCAGTACAAAAAAGTATCCTTGGTTGCGCAAGTCCTCCACCACCTGTTGCCAATCATGACCGGAAAGCCCTGAAGCCTTGGCACCGAATATCCATATGACCGGCAGGCCAGCGAGGCGTCTATATGCCGGATGCGGCACTAACAGATTGGGGCCGGTCTTTTTGGCCGCCAGCTGATCGCAGATTCTTTTCAAATCATCGGCCAGCACTTGCCTGGCAGCCTGTGTATAACCCGCTGCCAACACGGCCTTGGCCCGGCTACTACCGAATTGCACAGCCAGGCGTCCGGTAATGCTTTTGCCTTCATACATAACGGAAACGTGCAAACCATGCTTGGCTGCACAATCAAGCAGCAGCGGCAGCCAGCTATCCCAGGGGCGTGCTTGGTAATACAGTGCATGACTGTCCGGAAAATCAATACCGCCCTCATAATCCACATTGAATTCTGTCACACCCAAAGTCCGGCTAAAGGCGCACACCCATTCCATATAATCCTGATCCTGACAGCTGTAATACCCAAATAAAGGCTTGCTGGTTAAAACAACTTCAGGCCCTCCCCGGCCGGCATCACCGTTCCAAAACAATGTCTGCCGCATATTTTCAGGATGATAGCGGTACCAGTTGACCAAATGTACAACAAGGCTTGTACCCTCCCGTGCCACATAATCAGCACTCCGGTTCAAAATCTCCCGGGCCGCTTGCCGGTCGCGGATACCGGCGATTTGCAGCGACAGGGCTGTGTTTGCGGATGCAGGCCGGGCAGGGGTTTTATTGGTGTCCGGTTTTTTCTCCCTATACATGCGGCTCCTATGATGGCAAAGGATGAAATGGTATTGCAGCCCGACTGAATTATTCCTGCACTAAAAATGCAGGAAAAAGCACCCCCTCAGGATTCACCGGCATTTTCCATAGCCGCAATTATATAACGGCAGGAGTACAAATGGCATGTAATATGTAATAATCTACCACCGCTGGTGGATGCCTGTTTAATAATTTACATGCGTCTTTCTTCCCTATGATTGTCTGCTTTTGTCATTCAAAATCCCCGCTCTTCACAGGCTGGGTCAAATCACTATTTATTATGCAATATTCAACCACTGTTTATAGGAGTATCCAAGGTATGGTGAGAAAGCGTCTGCGAAAAAGCCTTGTTTTTCCATTTTTT